>NZ_BAAFZH010000068.1:0-88570 GCF_054684315.1 Scytonema sp. NUACC21
GTTCAATACGGGCTAAAACTTCTTCGTGCTGAAAAGGTTTGGTAATGTAATCCACAGCACCAAGACTCAAGCCTTTGACCTTATCTACTGTTTCAGATAGTGCGGTCATGAAAATGATGGGAATGTTTTTTGTTAATTCACTGGCTTTTAGACGCTGACAGGTTTCAAAGCCATCCATTTCCGGCATCAGTACGTCTAACACTATGAGATCGGGAGGTGAATATTCCGCTCTTGCGATCGCACTTTCACCATCTTCGGCAATCAAAACTGTAAATCCAGAATTGGATAACAAATCGAACAGTATTTCTAAATTAGTGGGTGTATCATCGACAATTAAAATTGCACCCTTGTCAGTAGAATTATTAATCATAATATTTGTTAATATTGCTTGAGAAACTCCAGGATTTGTTTCCCTTTAAAACCTTTAGCTAATTGTCGTAGTTGGGTAGCAAACGGTATCCATTTTTTATTCAACTCCTCTAGTTTTGTTGCTCGTTCTGCAATGCCTTTTAAGTCCCCCTTCATTGCTAAATCAAGCAAGACTGTAAGTTCTTCCCTAGATGGAGGCATAATAGAAGTCTGAAGTTTGGAATCAGAAGTTTGAAGTGACATTTTGGCTTCATCCTTCATCCTTGCTACTTCATCCTTTTCATAAATCCATTCCAACTCTAAGTAAAGCCTTAATTTTTCTAAAACCTCCCTTTCTCGAATTGGCTTGGGAAGAAAATCATTACAACCGACTTCTTGACTCTGCTTGCGATCGAACTCAAAAACACTAGCAGAAACAGCAATAATTGCCACTTCCTTGAAGCCTGGTAACATTCTGATGCGACGGCTGGCTTCAAAGCCATCCATCACTGTCATCACTAGGTCCATAAAAATGGCATCTGGTTCAAATTCCCGTGCTTTGTTAAGCCCGTCTAAACCATCTGTTGCTTCTAGAACGTCAAACCCTAAAGGGGTGAGTATATTGACTAAAACAGAGCGATTTGCCCATTTGTCATCTACTATCAAAATTTTCCGTTTGGGTCCAATAAATCCAATAATATTACGTTCATTCACGCTCTTGACATCAGTTTGTTGGAAAACTTCAAGTAAATCTAAATCCAGCCAAAAAATACTCCCTTCCCCTATATTACTCCTTACCTTAAGTTCGCCGCCCATCATCCTAGTTAGATGACGGCTAATTGCCAATCCCAATCCTGTTCCTTCTATTTTGCGGCTATCCTCACCCACCTGCTGGAATGGCAAAAATATTTCTTCTAATTGCTCTGGTGCAATGCCAATACCTGTATCTTCCACTTGAAACCGAATTTTCTCTTCGTGATAGCCCACTTTAAAAGTTATACTTCCCGTTTCTGTAAACTTGACCGCATTACTAAGTAAGTTAATCAAGACTTGACGCAACCGTTTTTCATCTGCGCGAACTATTTTTGCCAGTGGAGAAAGGGGCTTGTAAATTAAGGGAATTCCCTTTTCTTCTGCACGAATACGGCATATTGCTGCAATATTCTCAAGAAAGTCAGGAAAATGGAACTCTTTTGGGCAAAGCTCCATTTTTCGAGCCTCGATTTTGGAAAGGTCTAAAATATCGTCTATTAGTGTCCGTAGGTGTTCGCCACACTGATAAATAATGTTTATGCCATTCTGTTGCTGAGCAGTGAGATTTTTATTTTTTCCTAATATCTGAGTATAACCTAAAATACCATTGAGGGGGGTACGGAGTTCATGACTCATATTAGCTAAAAATTCGCTCTTGGCACGGTTGGCTGCTTCAGCTGTTTCTTCTGCCCGCTTGCGTTCAGCAATTTCCTTTTGCAACTGTAAATTTTTGTCTTGTAACTCCAACGTTCGCTCTTCCACTTTCGTTTCTAGCGTCCGATTGTATTCTTCTAAATCATTATAAAGACGTGCATTTTCAATTGAGATTGCTGCTTGTGACGACAACAGTTGTAAAACCTCTAACCTTTCTGGCGTAAATACCCTGGCAATCAAGTTATTTTCTAAGTAGAGAATGCCAATAAGTTTCCCTTGATTGACAATCGGTGTACATAATATTGATTTTGGTTTTTGGTTGAGAATATAGTTATCGCTTGTAAAGCCTCCCTCTCGGGTAGCATCGTTCAATACGACGGTTTCCTGAGTTTGGCGTACATAGTTGATAACAGATATTGGTAGCTGCTGATTTGTTTCTACTGGTATCGATTGCTGCAAGGTTATCTCATTGGCAATACTTCCTGAAGCTTCTATAAGTAACTCACCTGCTTTTTCTAAGATTAAAAATCCAGTTTCTGCTCCTGCATTTTCAATCACAATTTGCATCAATTTTGCCAGAATTTTTTCCAGAACCATTTCGCCAGAAATAGCTTGTGAAGCCTTCATCACTGCAGCGATATCTAAAGCTACTGAACTATCTGTTGTCGTAGAATTAATAGTTCTATTTACCTCTATAACTGTGTTTTTTGGATTTGTTATTTGAGAAAAAATGTGAGGATATCTAGCTTCTAAATCTCTAACTTTTGCCATTGCTCCCCAGCGAATATATCCATAATAAGCATCAGTTATATAGATCTGAGCTACTTTTTCCCTGCCACATTCAAAATAAAACTTTGCTGCTAATTCATTGAAAAGTGCTTCTTCTTGAATGTATCCTTGCTCTTTAGCTCCTTGAATGGCTCGGTCATAATACCCCATTGCTTGCCAAGATTCACCCAAGACTCGCGCTTTTTCTGCCTCTACAAGCTCGTACTTATGTTGGAAATTCATTGGAGCATGCTCTGCCCATTTTTTCATTTTTTCTTGGTTCTTGACGACTTTCCTCAAAATGTCCTCTTGCTGTAATAGTGTTGCTGAGGGATATATTGCTAGTTTTGCTAAAGAATCGTAGAAATGGAACAACGGCACGGTTAACCATCCTATGACTCCGTCTAAATACTGTTCGGCTTGAGTTGCGTTTTCCGCAGCTTGTGAAAACTCTCCAAATAAATAACACAGAATTAATTTATTGAGAAAGATATAGTGAACTACCGTGCGTTCATTAAATTGAATGTGCAGTGGTAAAAATTGCTCTTCATTGTAAGCTTCACCAACTAAACGGCAAGGGTTTTCCGAGAACCCTATCAAATTCAAGACTTGCTGATGAAATATTTGATGTAACTTCAAGGCGGCTTCTTGATTAATTTGAGCGATCGCTTGACTATATCGAGTCATTTCCTGTTCTAAACTTTTTAACTCTAAACCGCTCCAATATGAATATTGACACTTATTACTTGCTGAATATCCAGTATGTACTAAATCTCCATATTCTAGCCCGCTATTGTAAGCATCTTCCAAAAGTGGTAAAGTTTCCCTAACATGATGTTTCCAATGGAGTATGAACGTTGCTACTTTAAATAAAGTCTGACTTCTCACCTCACGAGCATTTAACCGTTCTACTAGATCTAAAGCCAGTTGTCCGAATTTATAACCAATTTCAATATTTTGAAATAATCCGCTGAAAACTATTCCATAGTCAGCAAACCCGCAGGCTGACAAAGGAGTATTTCCATATTGAATGGATAAATTGACTTGCTGGCAAGCCATAAGGATAAATAGTGAAGGTGCCGACTGATAAGCAGCAGGAACTAAACTTGCTATGAGCCCCATAGCTGCAAGTTTACTTGTATCTGTCATTGGCGGCAGATTAATTAAATCATCTATTCCTTTCAGAGCTAAACTTGTCGTTGTCTCCTCAATAGCTTGCTGGATATCCAAGGTCGTTGGTGATGCAGTCACTTTCACTCCCAGTATTTCCAGAACTTGCAAACCAAGCTTCACGGCTTCGAGTAGTTTTCTTTGCACTTCAAAAGTTTTAATTCGGATTTCATAAGCTTTCACTTTGTCCAGCAGCGTTTTGGCGTGTTGCAACACCACCTCAGTCAGCTGCTCCATTTGTTCAAAATCACCGAGCAGAAATGCCGTTTCTGCTGCTTCCTGATATAGAGTTAACGTCAGTGCATATTGCTCTTGCCAGCTAGAAACTGTCAACAGGCTCAACCCCACCCTGAGATAGCGGTCAGCAAACTCATACGCCGTCGCTGCTTTCGCTTTTTGACTTGCTATAAGATTGAGTTCAGCCAACTCATATTTCTCCGACTCTAGGGTGATTAAATCAATGGCATAATTCAGTTGATTGACCAAAGCAAAGATATTTTCTTGTCGTTCTTCAATTGTAGTGTTTTGCAGTAGTAATCTACCAATTTTGAGATGAGTTTCTTTTTTCTGCGAATCTGGAATGAGAGAATAAGATGCTTGCTGCACCCGGTCATGCAAAAACTTATAGCCAATTTTTAGCTGTTCAACCTGGCAAGTTTTTGACCTACATACCTCAAATACAAGCGGAATTTTATAAGCGTCGGAGAGAGGTAGAATTAGACCTGCTTGTAGGGCTTCCCACAAATCCTTTGCCGTTTCTGATTGAGATTTTTTATTGACAATGGCTAAAACGTCTAAAGTAAATTTGTCCCCAATACAGGCGGCAAACTTTAAGATGTCGATTGTTGTTGGTGAGAGCTTCTGAATCTGAGCGATCGTTAACTCAACAACATTATCGGTGATATCAATGCCGCCAATTCTTTCAATATCCCACTGCCAGCAGCCTTCACTAAAATTAAAGGTTAACAAATGCTCTTGGTACAGGGATTTAAGGAGTTGAGTTAAGAAGAAGGGATTACCCAGGGTCTTATGAAAGACTAACTCAGCTAGGGATTGTGTCTTTAAAGTGTTACTATGGAGGGTATCGCTTATTAATTGAGTAACATCAGTAACACACAAAGGTTGGAGAACAATTTTGTTAATAACAGCACCCGTGTGTTGAATGTCCTCTAAAGCCAACACCAACGGATGAGCCGCACTCACTTCGCTATCTCGATATGCTCCAATCAGCAATAAATATTGACTGTCTGGGTTACAAGAAAGTAACTGAATCAACTTTAGAGAAGCAGAATCAGCCCATTGTAAGTCATCGAGGAAGAGCACCAGCGGATGTTCGGGTTGGCAAAATACGTGAAGGAATTTCTGGAACACCCAATTAAATCGGTTTTGAGATTCCGTTGAGCCCAATTGAGGAACAGCTGGTTGGGAACCCACAATTCGTTCAACTTCTGGAATCACATCAATAATGACTTGACTGTTTGAACCTAAAGCTTGTAAAAGTTTTGCTCTCCAATTTGCTATTTTGTCGGCACTTTCCATTAAAATTTGCCGCATCAATTCTTGAAAGGCTTGAATTAAGGAAGTATAAGGAAGATTTCGCTTAAATTGGTCGAATTTACCGGAAATAAAATAACCCCGTCGTTGCACAATGGGCTTGTGAACTTCATTGACTAAAGAAGTTTTCCCAATACCTGAATAACCGCTGACTAACATCATTTCGGTTGCTCCTAGGCTCACTCGCTCAAAGGCTTCTATCACAGTCGCAACTTCTTGTTCGCGACCATAAAGTTTTTGGGGGATCGCAAATTGACTGAATAAATCAAGCTGACCAACAGTAAAATCTTCAATTCCTCCCGTGCTTTCCAGTCTTCTCAAACATTCTTCCAAATCGGCTTTGAGTCCCAACGCACTTTGATATCTTTCTTCTGCCGTTTTTGCCAATAATTTCATGACAATATCTGACACAGCCCTAGGAATTACCGCAATCACCTCTGGTGACACTGGTGTTTTAGCAATATGATAGTGGACTAATTCCAATGGATCGCTAGCTTGAAACGGCAACTGTCCCGTTAACATTTTATAGAAGGTAATACCTAATGAGTAAAAATCTGTTCGGTAGTCAATTGAGCGATTCATCCTGCCAGTTTGTTCCGGTGACATATAGGCAAGAGTTCCTTCCAGTAAATTCAGATGACTAACAGGTTGATTTTCCCTCGACAGGCGCGATGAAATGCTAAAGTCTATAAGTTTAACTTGATTTGTTTTTGTATCGATCAGAATATTATGAGGTTTAATATCTTTATGAAGAATCTTGTTTTGATGTAGCTGAGCCAGGATAGCAGACAATTGAGTAGCAATTGGCAAAAATTTATCTAATTCAAAAGTTTGAGTATCGCTTAAAGTTTTTAGATTTTCCCCACCAAAATCCTCTAAAATGAGTATTAATCCATTTTGATAGCTTTCCAAAGCTATGGGTTTAATAATTCCTTCTATGTCTAAACATCCGAGGATTTGATATTCATGTCTTAATCGAGAAAGTTGTTCTACATTCGGGTACTTAGCTTTAAGAGTTTTTATAATCACCGAGGTCGGTTCGGATTCCCTCAAAGCACGATACACACAAGTTGTAGCACCATCACAAATAACTTCAGTAATTTTATAATTTGCAATACTGATATTCATTGTTCTAATTTAATTATGTAATTTTATTAACAGGCAACCAAATGGTTTGCTTATACCTTTATCCTAAATTTGTTCTAATTTAATTTAGCGTATAATAATGAATTGTTTACATCTAAGTAGATTCGTACAAATAAAGTTAACGGGTTTTAGTTGTCCTTTGTCAAAAGTCATTTGTCATTTGCAAAGATTATAAATATTTTTACATTCCTTAACATAACTGCTTTGATTTTTGCCAACTTACTTATCTTAGATGCATCTTAAATGATGTGACTAAGAGTAGAATACGGGATTTACATCTAACTCCTAGCTTGCATCAAGCATTGAAATAAATAATCCTGTAGAATCGTAAGTATTTACTCACATCTCAAATCAATGCTTGGGAACTTCATCCTTTACAGAAAGTTTGTCGGGCGATCGCGCACTAATATACCTGAGACTGCTATAATTCTGACTACTTTATTTGAGGACGGACTGCTGAGATAACATTTTTTACCATTAAAATGATTAAATTTAACAAAACTTTTCTATTAACAGTGAAAGGTTAACGTTATAGCAAAACCGCTAAGAACACCCTGTTAATAGAAAAAGAAGGTAATGATGCAGATAAAAATAGGCTTAATGTGTTATTGAGGAAACAACAGATGGGATATGTCATTGCTACTGCAAACATGAAGGGCGGCGTTGGCAAAACCACCCTCACTGTTAACATAGCGACTTGTTTAACTAAAAATTATGGTAAGCGAGTGCTTGTTCTTGATTTGGATAGCCAAATCAGCGCCACACTCAGCCTGATGTCGCCTCTGGACTTTGCCAAGCTACGCAAGCAACAACGAACACTGCGGTATTTGCTCGACCAAATTATCACTCCGTCACCAAAAGCAAAATTGACAATTCACGATATCATTCAAACTAAGGTTTGCAATCTCCAAGGATTGGATTTATTGCCTGGAGATATTGACCTTTATGATGAATATGCTGTCTCAGAAATGCTACATCAGCAAGCAGTCAACTTAGGTGAAAACGAGTTTGAAAATATTTGGAATCGTTTTGAAAGAGTTCTACTGGGGAAAGTTTTAGAACCTGTTATTCAAGAATATGATTTTATTCTCTTGGATTGTGCGCCCGGTTACAATCTTTTGACTCGTAGTGCTTTAGCAACCAGTGCTTTCTACATACTTCCTGCTAAACCAGAACCTTTATCTATTGTTGGCATTCAATTGCTGGAACGACGTATTGCTCAGTTAAAAGACAGCCACGAACAAGAAGCAAATATAGGTATACAAATGCTGGGCATTGTTTTTACCATGTCCAACACAAATTTTCTGAGTGGGAGGTACTACAAACAGGTGATGCAACGCGTTCATCAAGATTTTGGTGATGCAAAAATCTGTCAGACTCAAATACCAACTGATGTTAATGTTGCTAAAGCAGTTGATACTTTTATGCCCGCTGTTTTACATACTCCCCAATCAGCAGGTTCTAAAGCATTTGTTCAACTGACACAAGAGTTGTTGCAAAAGTTAGAGAAAGTTGAGGTTGAAAAGCAGCAGCAACAAGCTAATTTGCAATTGGCTACTACATGAGATTTGCAACGGATGGGGTAATATTATTTTACGAAATGGATGATACAAATCGCTAATGTAAAGACGCGCCATCGCAATAATGTAGAGACGCGCTGTTTGAAGCGTCTCTACAGAATTTATGTGTATCGTTTACGCGATTAAGCTAGAATTCCCCTGCTAAAGCTGGAACACACCGCTCGCATAGTAGAGGATGCTCGGAAAATTGTCCTACACGAGTAGAGTAGTTCCAACAGCGATCGCACTTGTGACCCTCTGCTTCAGCGACACCCAGAACCCATGTATCGGACTGCAAACTGTACTTCAGTCCCTGCACTGGTTCTGGGGAATCCAACAAGTCCACCTGAGAAGTGAGGAACAGATAACGCAATTCATCTATTCCATTCTGGCTGTCATTCAGTGATTTCACGCAAGAGCGCAACTGCTCATCTACTACGTACAGCAACACCTTTGCTTCCAGGGAAGAACCAATCATTTTGGCGACCCTAGCTTCTTCTAGCACCTTGTTCACCTCAGTACGAAGTTGACGCAATTGTTGCCAGGTTACTGCTAACTCTGAATTTTGCCACCGTTCCTCTAACTGTACCCAGCCAGCTTCAAACACTGACTTGTAGGGAGTTTTGTAAGGAAGATATTGCCAGATATCCTCTGCCATATGACACAACACCGGAGCGATCGCACGTGCTAAATTTTCCAAAGCAATCCGCAGAACTGTTTGACAGCTGCGGCGGCGGAAAGCATTGGGCGCACTAATGTACAGCCTGTCCTTTGCCACATCCAGATAAAAGTTTGACAAATCTACCACGCAGAAATTTTGCACCGTTAGGAAAAAGCGGAAGAATTGGAGGTGCAAATCATCAAGGATTAATTCCTGTGGCAGGAATCACAGGAGCAATGATAGTGGTTTTGTCAGATGTTTTGGGAAGGACTCTGTTTGCACCAGTGGAACTTCCTTGTGGAATTATTACTGCTATAATTGGTGCTCCCTACTTTATCTTTTTATTAATAAACAGTCGCACGAAATGACGTCAAACACACCACACCACCAACTATCAGCTCGCAACCTCACTTTAGCTTATAATGGCGCTGCGATAATTAAAAGTTTGGATTTGGTGATACCTAAAGGGAAAATTACCGCTTTAGTTGGTGCAAATGGATGTGGTAAGTCTACATTATTGAGGGGTTTGGCAAGATTACTGAAACCACAAAAGGGCAAAGTTTATCTGGATGCAGCAGACTTGTTTAACTTATCGACAAAAGATGTTGCTAAAAAGTTAGGAATTCTCACACAAGGACCCGTTGCACCGGAGGGGTTAACGGTGAGAGACTTAGTGGCTAGTGGGCGCTATCCTTATCAAAATTGGTTGCAGCAGTGGACAAAAGAAGATGAGCGTTTAGTAGAAATAGCATTAGAAACCACTGGAATGAAAGAACTTGCCGAACGGGAGTTAGATACCCTTTCTGGCGGACAGCGACAACGGGCTTGGATTGCAATGGCACTGGCTCAGGATACTGATATTGTACTATTAGATGAACCGACTACTTTTTTAGATTTGGCACATCAAATTGAGGTTTTAGATTTGTTGTGGGAGTTGAACCAAAGCCAGGAAAGAACTTTGGTGATGGTGTTGCACGATTTGAACCAAGCTTGTCGTTATGCAGATTATTTGGTAGCGGTCAAAAAAGGTGGTGTATATGCTCAGGGTTTGCCAGAAGAGGTGATGAATGAAACAATGGTGCAGGAGGTTTTTGGGTTGGACTGTAAAATTTTTCCTGACCCCGTAGCGGGGACGCCTATGTGTGTACCAATTGGACGCAAATCTCAACTATAGCTAAAAAGAACAACAAGCCATGACAGTAACATCAAAATTTTGGCGATTATCAAACAAGGGTAGGCATTCAACCCATCCTCTGCACCGCTTGCTAAATTACGGACGCCAACAGCGCCAGCAAATTTGGCTAGCAATATCATGTTCTATCATTCAAAAGATTTTAGATTTGGCACCACCTTGGTTAGTTGGAATTGCAATAGATATTTTAGTCAAGGAGCAAGATTCTGTCATTGGAAAGTTGGGTGTAAAAGAGATATTTTGGCAATTTTTTCTGCTTTCTGGAGTTACCATCATTGTCTGGATGTTAGAATCAACATTTGAGTATACTTATGATAAACTTTGGCGTAATTTAGCACAAAATATTCAGCATAATTTACGCTTGGATGCCTACAATCATCTACAAGAATTAGATTCAGTTTACTTTGAAGAAAGCAGTACTGGTGGTTTGATGTCAATTTTGAATGATGATATCAACCAGCTAGAAGATTTTTTGAATTTTGGAGCTAATGAAATCATCCAAATTACCACCTCAATTATCATTTTGATGAGTGTTGCTTTCTTGATTTTACCTCCTTCGGTAACCTTGGCAGCAATGTTGCCAATGCCTTTTATTATTTTGGGATCTTTTACTTATCAAAAGCGTTTGGAAGGTCGTTATGCTGATGTGCGAGAAAAGGTCAGTTTTATCAATTCACGATTGGCAAATAATATCAGCGGTATTTCCACAATTAAAAGTTTTACTGCAGAAAAGTATGAAAGTGCTAGATTGGCAGAAGAAAGCGAAGCCTATAGAAAAAGTAACATCAAAGCAATTAAACTATCTGCAGCCTTTATTCCTTTAATCCGTATGATAGTTTTAGTAGGGTTTATCGCCTTGCTCTTTTGGGGAGGAATGGCAGCATATACAGGGAAGATATCTATTGCTAATTACAGTGTTTTACTCGGTTTAATACAGTGGTTGTTATGGCCATTAGTTAGATTAGGGGAAATATTTGATAAATATCAAAGGTCAATGGCTTCCATTAATCGTGTTATGAATTTGTTAGATACTCCCATCAGTATTACTCCGGGAAATATATCTTTACCAATTGACAAAATCCGTGGTGAAATTGACTTTCAAAAAGTTACTTTTTCTTATCAAGATAGAGAACCAGTTATTAAAAATTTATCGTTACATATTTCTGCAGGAAAAACTATCGCTATTGTTGGTTCTACAGGTTCGGGGAAAAGCACTCTAGTAAAACTCTTATTGCGATTTTATGATATTTCCTCTGGAAGGATTACTATTGATGGTATTGATGTACAAAAATTAAATTTACACGATTTGCGTCGCAGCATTGGCTTGGTAAGTCAGGATGTATTCTTGTTTCACGGTACTGTTGCAGAGAATGTTGCCTATGGTAAATTTGACGCTACAAATGAAGAAATAATCAAAGCAGCTAAAATTGCTGAAGCTCATGAATTTGTCATGCAGCTACCCCAAGGTTATGAGACGATAGTCGGGGAACGAGGGCAAAAATTATCTGGTGGACAGCGTCAAAGGATTGCCATAGCTAGGGCTGTTTTGAAAAATCCACCTATCTTAGTTTTAGATGAAGCCACATCAGCAGTGGATAATGAAACTGAAGCAGCGATTCAGCGTTCTTTGGAACGAATTACTGTTAATCGCACTACAATAGCGATCGCACACCGTCTTTCCACTATCCGCAATGCCGATTGCATTTATGTGATAGAATATGGAGAATTAGTGGAGTCGGGAACCCATGAAGAATTGTTGGAAAAAAATGGAATTTATGCTAGTTTGTGGCGGGTGCAGTCGGGGGTAAAATAAAAAAGCCCTTGGCAAGATTTGCAGACAAATAGGGTACAGTTGGGTATGGATTGAAGGTGTATTAAATTCAGTAAAATTGAACAGCCCGAAACTATAAGTTGCGGCGGAGCGGAGTTAGAGCATTTTTTAGGTAGATGAAGTACATCGGTAGGGGCTCTCGGTCGTTCGCCCTTACATCTCCCTTTCCACCAGAAAATTACTTAAAGACGTAGGGTGGGCATTGCCCACCATCATCAAATGTGCCGCACAGCCCTATCAATAAGAATTCGTAATTATAGAACGGTTTGGGAATAGCTTAATAATATTGACTGAATTATGAATATTGCCTTCAATTTTCATCAACTACTACAGACGGGATTTTTGCAAAAATAGCAGATTGCAAAACTTCAGGAAACTGTTTCCAAGGCACTACCCCTTTGCGACTGTTGATATACAATTTCATAAATTTCAGTAAAGCTGCTGGGCTTTCTTCAGGGGGAAGATTGACGAATAGATAGGTCAGCTTGTCTGGGCTAGAGACAGAAACAACACAGCCGTGATTGCACGCCCACAAGCATTCAACAGGCTGAATTTTTAGTTCGTCAGATAGAGATTTTTCACTGCATAAACTATTTATTTTGTCAAGTAAGATTGAGCCGTCGGCAAGTTGATTTTTTGGTCTTTCTTCAGAGGAGCGGTGGCAGGATTTGCAGACCAAGACGGTGGGTTTGGGTATGGAGTTAGGGCGTGTTGACGAGGTATTTGTAGAGGTTATGAATGACTCAATAAACATCAAAAGTTTCTTCAGCATCTTTATTTACTTTGTATACTTGGTTATTCTCCACAGCTTTCAGTTTTGACCAAATAGCCTGCTTTTTTACTATATCATCACATTACGCTCCCCATTCCTATAAGAATCGTTGGAGTCAAACCGGGCAATACATAAAAAAACTTATTTTCATAGATAGAGTTAGGGCGTGTTGACGAGGTATTTGAATAAATCATCGATTACAAAATTTGCAGCAATCAAATTTCCCCCCCTCCAAGCATCTCCATTTACAAAATATACATGATTTTGTTGAACAGCTTTAAGTTTTTTCCAGAGTGGTTTCTGTTCGAGTTTCTTTAAATAAGATTTGTCATCTTCAGTAAAAGCTGCTACAAACAAAATATCACCATCTGCCTTATCCAATTCTTCTTCAGAAACATTCATAGTTCCATAGGGGAAAGTAATAACATCTTGTGCTTCTGGTCGTTGCAATCCTGCATCATTTAGAATAGAACCGATGAATGAGTTTTTCACATCACTTCCTATCCCATGACAGCAAAAATAGATAAAAGAAATTTTTTTATTCTGATAGCCTTCACCCAAAGATATCTGAAGTTCTTTAATTCTTTGGTAATAGTGATTCCACGCTTGTTGTGCAGCTTCTTTTTTTCCTAATGCCTTAGCTATAAAATTAAAATACTCTCGCCAAGACGGAAAACCTTGCCACTTACCCAGGATAGTAGGGGCAATTGTAGAAAGTAGAGGATAAATTGCTCGCTCGCGATCCCAACCTACAATTAAATCAGGTTTAAGTAACAATATCCGCTCTAGATTTGGTTGATAGTGAATGCCTAATAGCTTTATCCCCCTCGTTTTAGCTTTTAAATATGTAGGAAACTTATCTTTCTCGTAAGAAGTAACACTTCCAATAGGTTTAACGCCAAGAGCAAGTGTATTGCTCAAAGTGAATATATCTAAGGTAACAAGATATTGGGAGTTTATAGGAACACAAATTTCCCCGATTGTATGTTGAAGTTTCCGACAGCTAACAGTGGGAAATGATCTGTCTGTATTGGTTGCAGTGTAAGCAAATTTGCTATGGTGGCTTTGAAGCCAAAAAATAGTTAGACTAACAATTAAGAACAGTATAATTGCAATATTAACTCTCTTCATCATTGGGGTGAAATTTGTATTTAGTTCCCTTCTCAATGTATGAGAGAAGGGGTTAACTTGGCTTTAACGTGTTGAACAGCTAGTATCTTTGAGTGCCGGTGGGATCAAAACTGCCAGGAAATGGTTCCCTGTACTATGAAAGGATCGCCATAAAAAACACGGTTCCTGTTCTGGGCCGACTCAAAATATTCAATATCAAATAGGTTTTTAAAATTGAGCGCAATGCGGAACGTGTCTCGCCTATAAAAAATAGCAGCATCGGTACGGAAATAACTGGGCAATTCAAAGGTATTTGCTAAATCTCCTTCTCGGTCTCCTACATAAAAGAATCCAGCGCCAAAGCCTAATCCTCTCAAATTGCCTGATTGAATTTCGTATGTTGTCCATAAGTTAAAGCTGTGTTTAGGAACATTATTCAAAAAATTGCCGACCGGAAAATCAAGATCTTCTTCAATACGAGCATCTGTGTAAGCATAGCCAGCAATGATGTTCCATCCAGGTAAGATTTCACCAGATATATCGAGTTCAATACCTTGGCTTTGCTGCTTACCTGTCTGGATAAAAAAGTCAGAGTTCACTGGATCTGTAGTTAAGACATTAGAGCGTGTTAGGTCGTAGAAGGCAAGCGTTGCAGAAAGTTTATTACTTAAATCAACCTTTGCACCTACTTCATACTGAGTACCTTCTTCTGGTTGAAACTGGCTGCCATCAAAGGCAGTTCCAATTGATGGAGTGAAGGATCTGCTGTAGCTGCCATACAGCGAAATAGCTGGGATGGGCTGATAGACAATTCCAACACGGGGACTGAAGGCACTATCAGATTGTTCCTGCTCTGTATTAGCAATCCGATCTTCTGTGATTTGTTTAAAAGTGTCAAACCGCAATCCCAACAACAATTTTAAATTTTCTGCTAACGTAACTTGATCTTGAACATAAATGCCTAGTATATCAGTTGAGTCGGAAGTTTCAAGTCTGCTGGTAATGTCACCAAGAGCTTGACCGTACACAGGATTAAATAGATCGAGTTGAGCAGCAGCACGATTAAAATTTATGAGATTGGAATCTCGCCTAGATAAATTAAAACCAGTGAGCAATTGATGTTGGATGCTGCCTGTAGAGAAGTTACCAACAGTGTAAGTGTCTAAATTGTAAATGTTTTCCTCTGAGTCATTATTTTGATACAACCTCCTCAAAAAACGATTTTCATCTAGTCCTATGCCAATCAAAGACTCTCGCTCGTAATGAAATAGAGAACTCCGAAAGATGCTTTTAATTCGCCAGTTGTCACTGAAACGATGTTCCAGGTTGTAGCCGACTCGAAACACATTATAATCACCTTCATCTGAAGGTTCACCAACGTAGCGTTCTCGAGGAATTTTGCCAAAGGGATTGCTTAATACAGTTCCTACTGCTGGGACACCTGTTTCAAGCGGTTGCTGCACATTGAAGTATTCAGCATCTAGGGTAAGATCTGTCTTGTCACTAATTCGCCAAGTTAGAGCAGGTCTAATAAAGTAACGTTGTCTGTCAAAGAAATCAATAAAGCTTTCAGTCGTTTGAGCAGCAGCGTTCAGGCGATATAACAGAGTTCTGTTATCATTGAGCGGACCTGAGAAATCAAGCACACCTGAATAGAAATTGAAGCTTCCTGCAGAGGCTTCTAGACCGTAATAAGGCTCACTCAGTGGTTGCTTGGTTACTAAATTTATTGTGCCTCCAAGGGAACCTTGACCGTACAAAACAGAAGCAGGCCCTTTGAGAACTTCAACCCGCTCAATACTAGCAGGATCGTAATTAGTTACAAAACCTGCTACTTCCGGCAATCCATCTCTCAAAATACTATTGTTGGCATTAAAGCCTCGAATGAGAGGTGACACAAAGGGTGAACGAGATGAACCATCACCCTGTGTTGATCCCGGTACGTTTTTTAGGGCTTCATATAACGTATTTACTTGCTGGTCTTTAAGTACTTGTTGGGGTACAACTTGAATCGACTGGGGAATATCGCGCAGGGGTGTATCTGTTCTAGTCCCAGTCGTAGCATTTGGCACGCGATATCCATCCTGTTGTCCCGTTACTACCAACTCAATCGGCTCATCCTGCTGCGCCGAGGGTTTCACTTGCGGGGTTTCACTTGTTGGCTTCTCTTGAGCTTGCGGTGTTTCCGTCGGTTGCGGTGATTGCGCCGCAGTTCCAGCTGGTGTTAATCCAAAAATCAAACCTTCATTACTGTCAAAGAACTCTACCTTTGGTAATGCTGCTTCACCCGTCACCGTTATCCGCACAGTCTTCGCATCAAAGTTTGTTACCGTTATTTCCCTAACTCCCTCTATGGGCTTTTCGGAACGGAATACAAAAGCATCACCCGATGGTAGCCGCAGTTGTGCGTTAGGGATATCAACAATAAAGTTATTACCTGTACTGCGATTTATGGCTTGCAATTGTTGAGCTAAAGGTGTTTGTAAAACCACCTCTACACCTTTATCAGTGGGGTTGGCTTTGACTCCTGTAATGGGTACAACTTCATTTACAGGGGGAGGGCTTGGTGTTGGCGTTTGTACAAGGACGGACGCACTCTTAAAAAAATGCTCAATCTCACTTAGCTGAGGAATTTTTTTAGTTGGTTGGGCTGAGTTAACTGAAATCGGAGAACTTGGAATTTGAATTTTCTTGGATTTAGTGGCAAATCTTGAAGAGCCCGTGACTGCCAATGCTTTATTCGTAACTTTACCTGTGTCATTGGATGTGGGTTGACTTGGGGTTATAGCAGAAGATTTGCCTTGTACATCCTCTGGTTTTTCCTTCCCCTTAGCAGGAGTGATGATAAAAACAATAGCTACGCTTGTCACTAACAAATTTTGGAACATTGTATCCAGTTTCATGATTTTCCCCACAACCGATCGCACCACTTAGTCATAATCGAGACACTCTCGAAGACACAGGAGAATTAATAGCAGTCATTCTCATTTAAGTGGAAATTAGTTTAAATAGTATTATGAAGTAATAGAAGACACAAGATAGTTAAGAAGTTTTTTCAATAATTTGTGACAAGCAGCAATTCTTTCCAGAGCGGATATCGGTTGAGTACACCAACGCTAGATGAGACGAAACTTATCTAGTTGTCTATTGCATTGATATTTGAGGCTTAAATGGATTGGATGCCCGACTTGCAGAAGTTGTCCGGGCTCTTGCAATCCATCAAAATTAATATAGCTAACTGTGATTCCCCCATGTATAACGGAAGCAATTTGACTTGGTGCAACGCTCCTATCCTTGTATAAATGATCAACATTTCTTATCTAATTTAAGCACAGATCTTAAATATATAATTTTTATTTATAAATAAAATAAATTCAATAGGCTTTATTAATTGCTTTTCCTCTTGTCTAAAGCTACTATTCTCGATAAAGTACTGAAGAGTAATCGAAAATAAGTTTCAATAATTTTGCGAAAGAGTTGCGCTAGATGTATCGCTCATCTGTAGGACTCTAGCACTAGCAGTGGTTGGCTAAACTGACTCTCGAAGGTTGAGACCAAAGTTAAACAAACTCCTACACTCCCTAGACTCAACTCATAAACTTTGGTTTGGTTAACTACTAGATTGATACAAAATATCTTCAGTAAGAATGTAGTAGTAGGCATAGGAGGTAGAAAGTGCAAGATTTTGTGTTTACCGAAAGTGAGGAATCTCAGAGCAAAGGTTAATACGCTAGCACTGGAATAAAGATTTTGCTCTAATGCCTAAATTTTTCTGTCTATTTTTCTACCGCCATATTTAAAACTAGAGGGACGGTAGGTGTACCACGGTTGCGTCTAATCAAGGTAAAAATGAATCAATTTTCCAATCAATCCCTTGAGGCTTGTTGTGAGTGTTCTACAGTTGTTGAACTCTTGCGCTTGAGAAGCTTTATACAGCCCGATCGAGATGCCTTTACCTTTTTGCTTGATGGTGAAACACAACAAGAAGCTTTAACTTATCAACAATTGGATCGACTTTCCCGTAGGATAGCAGTTCAATTACAAGCACGGGGTTTGACGGGGGAAAGAGCTTTATTACTTTATCCACCAGGGCTGGATTACTTCGGTAATTCTAAAAGCCGTTGTTCCGGATTGGCAACAATTCCCATTAGCATTGTTTGGAAATGCCCTAGCATCCGGCGAATCACGGTTTGAGCAAAGCGGCTGCTATCATAGCCAATCCGTACAACCAGATCTAAATCAGACCCCACTATCACTGTTAGGGGGTAACTTGAGCGCTCAAAAGTCCGAATATCACTGATTTCTATACTATTGCGCTCTTGCAAAGAAGCATCGACTGGGTAATTTTCAAATACCATGATGCTCTCGAACAATGGCAATTCCCGAGGAACGTCACTCCAGCCTTGGATCTCAGTTAATGGGCTATATGAATATTGTTGCTGCTCTACTTGCTGTACTTGCAGCTGATGCAACCAAGGCAGTAATTCAGTTTCTGCTCGAACCTGGCACCGCACGGGCAGGGTGTTGATAAACAGTCCTACCATTGATTCCATCCCCATTAACTCAGGAGGGCGACCGGAGACAGTGAACCCAAAAACCACGTCTGATTCGCCACTATAGCGGCTCAACAGAAGTGCCCAAGCCCCCTGTACTAGGGTGTTAAGAGTGATATGGTGCTCCTTCACAAAGGACTGTAGGGTTGCAGTAGCTGCTGTTGAAAAGTGAAGAGATTCCTCGTCGTAGGCTTGCTGCTGGTGAATTCCCTTGACCCCATCTTTGTTTACAATCAAAGGAGTAGGAGCGGTAAAGCCTTGAAGTGCCTGCTGCCAGTATGCCCGTGCTTTGGTAAGGTCTTGCTGCTGCAACCAAGCAATGTAATCTCGATAGGGACGCGGTGTCTCTAAGTATAAATACTCGCCTTGTTTGAAGGACTCATAGAAAGCAAATACCTCTTTGAAGATGATAGAACAGCACCAGCCATCAAGTAATAGGTGATGGTGACTCCAGACAAAGTAGTAACTTCCTTCTTGAATCTGAATCAGAGTGCAGCGCATCAGTGGCACCCGGTTTAGTTCAAAGCCCCGTTCGCGTTCTGTTTGCAACAAAGCTTCTAAGTGTTCTTGCTGCTCTTTGGGACTCAAATGCTGCCAGTCGTCTTCAACCCAGGGCAAGTTTACACGCTTATGCACAACTTGTAGTGGTTCATCTAAACCATCCCAAAGAAAGGTGGTACGCAAAGCCGGATGGCGGGCTATGACTTGCTGCCAAGCTTGCTTGAATGCCAAGACATTTAAATTTCCGTGCAGTTTGCAGCTTAACTGCTGGAAATAAACTCCCTGCTGTGGATCGTAAAGGGTATGAAAAAGCATACCCTGCTGCATGGACGATAGAGTGTATATATCCTCAACGTTTTTTTTCATATCAGTATTTCCAGGAATTTATTTGCCCTCTATGTCTGGCGTGTACCTCTGGGATGACTGTTTGGCACTTGTTTGTTTTTATTGCTCCTTAGTTTTCATCAACTTCAATTTGATTAAGTAAATTGGTTATTTTTTTCAACTTTTCTTCATTTAAATTTGCTAGTGGGAAGTCTGAAAGGGTATAGCCCCCTGCATCGGTAGATTGACAGTGGGCAATCAGATCTTGCAATTTTTCTATAAAGCTCCAAGCTAGACGTTCTACTGTATCTCGCTTATGGACATTTTCACTGTAAATCCACTCCATCTGTAACCTGCCAGAGATAACCACTCCGTTTACCTCCAGCAGATAATTGCGTTTTCCCTGCGGGCTAAAAACCGATCCACTGGACTCGTTGCCTAGCCCCAACACAAAGTCGGATTTGGGTAAGACGCGATCGAACTGTCCCAGATAGTTAAAACCAATCTCGGCTTGATGTAACGCTTGAAGTTGACCGCGCACTGCTGTATCCTGGCTGATATAACGTAGCAAACCATAGCCGATACCCCGTTTCGGTACGCGGCGCAATTCCTCTTTAATGGACTTTAGGGCTTGCCCTGGCTGGTCTGTATCAAGCTCTAAAAGCACGGGGAAGACAGTGGTAAACCAACCCACAGTGCGTGATAAGTCTACATCCTCAAACAATTCTTCACGCCCGTGACCCTCTAAGTCAACCAAAAAAGTGCTTTTGCCAGTCCACTGTTGTAAACTTTGCGCCAAGGCGGTTAGCAACACGTCATTAATTTGGGTGTTGTAAGCTGACGGCACCTCTACCAGAAGCGATTGGGTTTGTTCCTCATTCAAAGACACGGATACCGAAGCAGATGAAGCAACTGTGTTTACCTCCTTGCCTTGGGGATAATCTATTGGCAGGTGTGCAATCTGAGAGCGCGATTGAGCTACCCAATAGTCCAATTCGGTAGTCAGGGCTTCTGATTGTCCGTAGGTCGTTAGCCGATGAGCCCAATCTTTAAATGAAGTGGTTTTGGATGGGAGTTGAATTGCTTCGCCACAGCTTATCTGTTGGTAGGCGGTGACTAAGTCTTCTAGCAAAATTCGCCAAGACACACCGTCGATCGCGAGATGATGGACAATCAGCAACAATCGAGCGGGACGATCGCTCCCCAGACGAAACAATACGACTCGCAATAGCGGCCCTTTTGTCAAGTTCAAACTAGCCTGCAATCGGGCAGCAGCGAGCTCCAAAGCCGTTAATTGTTCCTCCGATGGGACTTCGGACAAATCGATCGCTGAAAAAGGACATATCTCGTCGAAAGCTACATTCACCTGCTGCCAGCCGACGTCTGAAAGTTCAAAGCGCAGCCGTAGAGCATCGTGCTGTCTTAGCAAATGCTGCAGGATTTCCTCTACTGTTTGCGGCTGTGAGTCTGGCGACACCTCCAGCAGGAGAGATTGGTTGTAGTGGTGAGGTTCGCTTTGTTTTTGTGCAAAGAACCAATGCTGGATGGGCGTTAGCGGTACTTGCCCAGTCACAACACCCTGTTCGGCTTGGGGTAAAGTAGCAGTCATGGGTGTAACTACGGTAGCTAACTCGGCAATAGTCTGGTACTGAAATAACTGTTTGACAACAAGTTGCAGCCCAGCTTGGTTGGCTTGGGCAATGACCCGAATACCTACGATAGAATCTCCCCCAAGTTCAAAGAAATTGTCATGAATACTCACCGCTTCCAATCCCAAGATTCCAGCCCAGATATCGGCGAGAATCTTTTCTGTAGGGGTACGGGGTGGAACAAAGCTGTTGCCTCGGGTTATTTGAGATGAATCTGGGGGTGCAGGCAGGGCGCGGCGATCTACTTTCCCATTTTGAGTCAAGGGAAAAGCTTGTAACATCACAAAAACCGATGGCACCATGTACTCAGGTAGTTTCTGCATGAGGAAACGACGCAAGTCGGTGGTGGTTGGCGGTTCTTCCTTGGGAATGACATAGCCTACTAATCGTTGGCTACCCGGTTGGTCTTCACGGGCGATAACAACTGCTTCCTGCACTTGGAAATGCTCGGCTAACACTGCTTCAATTTCTCCCAATTCTATGCGGAAGCCACGAATTTTTATTTGATGATCGATCCGTCCCAGAAACTCAATGTTGCCGTCCGGTAAATAACGGGCTAAGTCTCCGGTTTTATAAATGCGTGCTCCCTCTTCCTGGATAAAAGGATTGGGAAGGAATTTTTCCCGTGTTAAGCCCGGTCTATTGAGGTAACCTCTTGCCAAAGGCGTACCACCGATATATGCTTCTCCCTTAACTCCAATTGGAACTGGTTGAAGTTGGGCATTCAGGATGTAGATTTGGGTGTTAGCGATCGGGCGACCAATAGGAATAATTTGTGGAAACGCTTCTCGCTTACAAGTCCAATAAGTCGAATCAATGCACGCTTCTGTGGGGCCGTAAAGGTTGTGCAATTCCACATCTAGATGAGCAAAGACTTCCTCTTGGAGAGCTACACTCAATGCTTCACCTCCACAAAAAATGCGTTTTAAGGAGCGACAAGTTTCTATCTCTTTCTCCTTTAAAAGCATTTGCAGTAATGTTGGAACCAATTGGAGGACAGTTATCCCTTTGTCAGCAATGGTCTGAACGAGATAAACACTGTCTTGATGACCTCCCGGTTGCGCCATCACTAACTGCGCTCCCGCTAACAATGGTGCATAAAACTCCCAAACTGAGGCATCAAAGCTAAAGGGCGTTTTTTGTAGAACTTTATCTGCTTCCTTCAGGGGAAAGGATGTCTGCATCCAGAACATATGGTTGCAAATCGCTTGATGGGCGATCGCGACTCCCTTCGGTTTGCCTGTAGATCCCGATGTATAAATGACATAAGCTAAGTTGTCAGCTTCTACTTCACTAACTGGGTTTTCCTCACTTTCTTGGTTGAGAACTTCCCACGTGCTGTCTAAATAGATGACGTATTTTTGACTTAAAGGAAGATTTTCTGCAAGCTGCTGAGTCGTCAAAACTAGTAGCGTCTCGGAATCTTCCAACATCCAAGAGAGACGTTCCTTAGGATATGCAGGGTCTAGTGGCAGGTATGCTCCACCAGCTTTGAGAACGGCAAGCTGGGCAATCACCATCAACAGCGATCGCTCAATACAAATACCTACCAGCACATCAGGTTCTACTCCCAATCTCTGTAAATAATGAGCGAGTTGATTGGCTTGAGCATTGAGTTCTGCGTAGGTCAAATGCTGTTCTTCAAAAACAACAGCAATATTGTTCGCTGTGCGTTCTACCTGCTCCTCAAACAGTTGATGAAGACACTTGTTTTTAGGATAATCTATTTTTGTATTGTTAAATTCAATTAATAATTGCTGCCGCTCGGTATTGCTCAGTATTTCTAATTCATTCAGTACAGCTTTCGGGTGTTGAATAACACTTTCTAAAAGAGTATGAAATTGTCCTGCTGTACGTTGAATATCTTCTGTTGACAAGAATTCAGAATCATAATGAAACTCTGCCAACAGAGAATCATCATTACGAATCAGTGAAATTTTTATTTTAAACTTGTCAAAACAGGCATATTGTTTGTATATTGAAAAAGATAGTTCGGCTGTTGAGAGTTCGGTAAATTGTTCTTCAAATTCAAAACAAAAGGGAAAAAAGGGCGAATTTGACAGATGTGCCTCTGTTCCTAAAATTTGCTCCCAAACAAAACATTCTTGCCACTCCTGCGCTGCCAGTTTCGCCTCATCAACCCTCTTCAGAACTTCACGAAATTCCAAATTCTCTTCTAGTTCACAATGAATGGGTATATATTTTGTCAAAAGCCCCAGCACCCCTGCGAGTTCTTCATCTATCCTACCATCGCAGGCAATGCCAACCATAATACCTGATTGTCCGGTAAGATGCCATAGTAGGATTTGCCAGCATGCCAATAATAATGAGGAGGTTGAAGTATTATATTCCTCAACCAAAGTTTCTAGCTTTAAAGTTAATTCAGAAGAAATTTTCTGCGTAACAATTTGGGGGTTAAATTTAGATTTGGCAGAAGGTTGTTTTTCAAAAGGTAGCTTTAACGTGAGATAATGGGGGATATTCTTTTTTTGCCAATACTCTCTTCCTACTGCTGCTTCCTCTGACGCAATCAATTCATTCTGCCAGGTAGAAACAAGAATATATTGTATTGGTTCGTCAGACAGTTCTTGGTTATATAAATATGCCTTGTAGGCTTGGCTGATTTCACGCACGAAATTCTTGAGTGCTGTCTTATCTGCACAAAGGGCAGGTAAACTAACAAGCAATATATACTTGGATAACGACAGCGTGACTAGAGAGATGTGTAATAAAGAACCTTGGTTAAAATCCAAGGACAGGTGCCTAGCCTCTTGACAAAAGTCATTAATTTTGTTCTGTTGTAGTTGAGGTTCCAAATCTCTGAGATCGTACTCATGAATTAACGGTATGCTAGTATCAGCAATTACCTGAAGAGGAATAGCCATTCCTGGTAAGCAATCAAAATTAGTCCGAAGAATATCATGTCTATTAATAATATTATATAAGGCTTTTTTTAAGGCTTCTATATTAAGATTTCCTTCAATTTGGATAGCACAAAAGCAACGGTAAGGTTGGCTCAACTCGTTTGCTTGCAAGAGCCAAAGATGTTTTTGTTGAGGTGACAGTTGAAAGCCTTGAACAATTTTATTAGCGATCATGATATTTGTGTTAAGCTATATTAAAATAATTAAATATGACACTATTAGTGATTGGGTTAAATATTTCTGCGGCTCATCGGTTCGCCCATCGTCACTAATATCTTTCTTTGCCCGACATAAGGGTTACGTCCATGAGCCACTAACATATTATCTAACATTAATATGTCTCCTTCTTGCCAAGGGAAAACCACAGTTTCTTGTAAATAAGCTTCCCGAATTTCCTCTATCACTGAAGCTTCAATCGGAGAACCATCACCGTAATAGGTATTGTAAGGAAGCTCTTCTTCCGAGAACTCTGCCAAAAGAGTTTCACGTAGTTTTAGTTCTAAACTTGATACGTGCCAAAACGCAATATGATTGAACCAAAGCATTTCGCCTGTCTTTGGGTGCTTTGCGATCGCCGGACGACAAGAGCGAGTTCTCAGGTGTTGGCTATCTTTCCACTCGAAATCAATGCTAGCATTATGGCAGTATTCTGCCAAAAGAGTTGTGTCTGTTATGTGGAAAGCGGCTTGCCAAGAGGGACCAAATCCATAACCAAAGTTTCGGACTAACATCCATCCCTTTTCACTAAACCGTTCTTTAATCCGAGGGTGAATGCGTTGGTAAACTTTCCGAACATCAGCAATCGGTGTTTCTCCTCCTTGAGTGGCAGGTTGGACGCAGAAAAACCATATCTTCATAGGCCAAGTAATGACATATGACAATTCATTGTGTAAAGCGATGGTTTGGTCTGGAGGAAATTCGGTGGACGTATAAACTGTGTTGCTTAACTTAGTACGCGGTGTTGCTCCTTCCATATAAGGCATTAACTGCGAACAAACAGAACTGATAAACTGCTCGAAATGAACTTGTGTATTTACCTTGAAGCCCCTAAATAATATACCTCCGTGCTTTAACAAATTTGTTTCTACAAATTCTAGATCGTTTTCAATCCAATCCTTCAGGTTGAAATCCTCTAATTTAGGTTGAATGACCAGAGGTAACATTTCCCCTGGTTGAAGATAAGACACTTCAATTAAGTTTTCTTGAGATAAATTGATAGCTTTTGGTTGAAACGTTTTCTTTCTCGTAGCCCACGAATTGTTGAGATTGCTTTTGGAAAGATCTTGACTTGTCATAGTTCTGCTTCTGCCTCCAAGTTAGCTACATCAATTAGCTTTGGTTTAACATTTTTTAATTTCCTCCGACGAGCCTCTTGGAATTCTTTTTGTTTGATGGCTTGTCTCTGCCTGTTTGCTTCTTCAAGTACTTGTACAAAAGCACTTAAGTGGATATCGGGCTGTGCAACAAGAGTGTAGAGAATAGTTTCAAAATTTTCTAACATCTGGGCAATAGTAGTACTATCAAACAGATTTGTTGTGTACTCTAAGATTCCAGATAATCCTTTCTCTGTGTTCCACATTGTTAGGAGTAAATCGAACTTTGCTGTTTTGTTGTCAACTTCTAGAAGGCTCAGAGTAAGACCCGAAAGTTCTAGGGCTGGCATCGGGGCATTCTGAAGGACGAATTTTGTTTGAAATAGTGGTGTACGATTCAAATCCCGCTCTGGTTTTAGGGCTGATACCAGCTTTTCAAATGGTAAATCTTGGTGAGCGTAAGCTTCCAATGCAACTTCTCGAACCCGCGCCAGCAACTCTCTAAAAGTGGGATTACAAGACAAGTCAGTACGCAATACAAGTTGGTTGATAAAAAAGCCGATAATTCCCTCAGTTTCGGTTCGGTTGCGGTTAGCTAAATCAGTGCCAATGACAATGTCATCTTGACAACTGTAATAATGCAACAAAACGTTAAATGCCGCTACTAAGGTCATAAACTGGGTAACCCCTTCCCGACGACTTAATGTTTGAAGCTCGTCAGTCAGATTCTTTGATAGTTCTAGAGATTGCCTTGCTCCTGAATAAGATTGGACAGAATTTTCTAGTTGCTTGGTAGGTAATTTTAAACTATGTATTCCAGCAAGTTGTTTTTTCCAATAATTGAGTTGAGTTTCTAATAATTCCTCACTCAACCACTGACGTTGCCAAACAGCAAAATCGGCATACTGGATGGGAAGTTCGGGTAAGGGTGAAGGGGCTTCTATACAAAAAGTTTCATAAAGTACGGACAGTTCTCGGAGAAAAATCCCCATCGACCAACCATCAGAGACGATGTGATGCATTGTTACCAACAGCACATTCTCTTTTTGTGCTAGATTTAACAAAGTCACTCGCAGCAATGGTCCATTTCCTAATTCAAAAGGTCGCCGTGCTTCCTCAATAGCTAAACGTTGTACTTCATGAGACCGTTCTTCTCCCGACAGTGACTGCAAATCCAGCACGGGGACAGCCGTAGTTACGGTAGGTGCTATGACTTGGACTGGAGACCCATTGATTATCGAAAAAGTAGTACGTAAACTTTCGTGACGTTTGACAATTTCTGCTACAGCTTGCTCCAATGCTACCGAGTGGAGCGTCCCCGTTAAAAGTACAGCAGCTGAAATGTTGTAAGTTGGATTGTTCTTGTCTAGTTGATCGAGAAACCAAAGCCTCTGTTGAGCAAAGGATAGAGGAAGTTCTCCGGTTCTGGGTATTGGCTCGATTGCATGAGAAAGCACTTTCAAGTCTGTCTGATGGCTAGCCTCAATCAGTTCGCTGAGTTCAGCGATGGTGGGTGCTTCAAACAAACCGCGTTGGGGAAGTTCGACTGACAAGGCTTTTCCGATCCGCGAAATCACTTGAGTTCCGTTGAGAGAATGTCCGCCGATGTCAAAGAAGTTGTCGTGAATTCCAACTTGTTCTAAACCCAACACCTCAGCCCATTGGTTCCAAGGTGATTAAGAAAGGTGGCGGTGGTTTGGGCTTCCAGTTTGCGGACGATGCAGCTGAAGCAAGCTACAACCGCATCCGTAGTTTAGTGAACGAGGAATTAAAATCTTTCTTCCGTCCGGAGTTCCTCAACCGTCTTGATGAGATTATCGTCTTCACTCAGTTGAAGAAAGACGAAATCAAGCAAATTGCCGACATCATGTTGCGCGAAGTTGCTAGCCGCTTGACTGAAAAAGGAATCAATCTCGAAGTGAGCGATCGCTTCAAAGAGCGTGTTATACAGGAAGGCTATGACCCCAGCTATGGTGCTAGACCATTACGTCGGGCTATTATGCGCCTGTTAGAGGATTCTCTGGCAGAGGCAATGCTTTCCGGTGCGATCGCAGAAGGCGACACAGCTATTGTAGATGTTGACGACGACGGTCAAGTGACAGTACAGAAGTCAGAGCAACGAGAGTTGTTACTCGCAAATCTTGGCTAATTGAAAGATGAAGTGTAAAGGATGAAGTGTGAAAAACCTTTATCCTTTATACTTCACCCTTTTCTGGTAACATTTAAACACCCTCTTCCCCGTGCCTAGCGCAAGGAGTGTTAGAGGTTTGTCAAGGTAAACATTTGGTGAAATGGTAATAAATCTTTACCCTGGTAGCGATACCAGGGAATTTTTTATGTAATTTTCTATTAACACGGGTTGACTAAGCGCTTTCAGATCCAGTTTTGTACCGTCCTCCTCTTTCCATAGCCCTTTGCGTTGGTTTAGTACTTGCCTGCTTTGCAACCTTGTTCCAGTCTACTTGCTCTAAGACTGCGTCCAATACATCTGAAAGATTGCAGTTCTGTTCATAAGCAATCCGCCTGAGAATGTCATGGTGTTCTGGCTGAATGTAAACGGGTTTTCGTTGTGTAGGTGCCATCTTGATTTCAAGTGTGTTTAACCCACAGTATAACTTAGCTAATGAGCTACCTTGACATCTAGCTAATTAGCTAATTAAATAAAAAAAGCACCGCACCAAAAACCCTAAGAAACTTTTAGCCGTATGGATTACGAAAAACTGGAAACACTGGTTAATTCCCTAGAATCAATCGGGTTAGATGAAAAAGATATATTAGTTGAAATAGATGAATCGATTGGACAAGGGGATTTAGATTTTACTGAAGAAGCTCATGATAAATTTTGTGAAAACCCAGAATTATTGATGTCTGTTATGCGGGTATTTTTAAGCTACCGAAAACAAGGAGATCGTATTTTTACAAGGTTTTCTATTTATTTACCAGAAGAGTAATTAGGTCAACATAAAAAACGTAAAATGTAGAAACTCGCTTTTTTTAAGAAATCGGGTTTCTGACACTACACATCTTATGTTTAATTTAGTGGTTTGTTTTAGCTAGAGTTGCCATGAAACAAGAAATAGTCGCTCTATTTTCAGGCTGTGGAGGTCTAGACTTAGGTTTCCGCAAGGCAGGTTTTAATGTTGTATGGGCTAATGAATACGACAAAGATATCTGGGAGACTTATGAGAAAAACCATCTAGATACAGTTCTTGATAAGGGAGACATTCGAGAAATATCCTCAAAAGAAATTCCTGATTGTGTTGGTATTATAGGAGGCCCACCGTGTCAAAGCTGGAGTGAAGCAGGTAGCCAGCGAGGAATTAATGATGAGCGCGGCAAGTTGTTTTTAGAGTATGTACGGATTCTGAAAGATAAGCAACCTTTATTTTTCCTAGCTGAGAATGTTCCGGGAATGCTTCATAAGAAGCACTCCTGTGCATTAAAGAATATCATTGCTGCATTTGAAGAAGCTGGTTATGTCGTATCATTTAAGCTACTAAATGCTATACGTTATAACGTTCCCCAAGACAGAAAGCGTGTCATTTTGATTGGTTATCATGTAAATTGTAAAAAACGTTTTAATTTTAGTTTGCTAAAGCAAGCTTCCCATATACCCACTTTAAAAGAAACAATTTGGGATTTACGTGAATCCGCGCTTGCGGCTCAAGACAAGAGCAAAACAAATGGACAGTCTTGCTTAGTACCAAACCATGAATACATGACTGGTGGTTTTTCCAGTATGTATATGTCACGTAACAGAGTACGGTCTTGGGATGAGCCATCTTTTACTATTCAGGCTGGTGGTCGTCATGCACCGATACATCCACAAGCAAATAAAATGATTCATGTAGGAAAAGATCGGTGGATTTTCGATCCGAATTCACCACAACCATATAGAAGGTTATCAGTAAGAGAATGTGCAAGAATTCAAACTTTTCCTGATGACTTTATTTTTCACTATAAAGACCTAACTGCTGGTTACAAAATGATAGGCAATGCTGTACCTGTAAATTTTAGTTATGCCATAGCACAAGCTATCTATACAGATTTATTTGAGAAAAAGCAAGAAAAGAGTAAGCAACCTCAAAAAGAGGAGTTTACTCAACTTAGCCTAGTATTTAGTTAGAATTGACCAATATGCTGTCTACTTGCAAGGAATTTCAATATTATAATCTTCCTTTAATGTTTTCAAAATATGGTTGTGGTTAATTTTATTAGGTTCAATCTCTGTAAATTTACCTAATGTCATTAAGTCTTTTAATTTTTGTACAGTTATCAAATTAGGTAAACGTTCATGGGGATGAAATTTTGTGTAAACATTTTTACCTCTATTACTTCTTTCTGTCATGGGATTGACAGGTCTGCAAATGACTTTAATCTTCTCACTTTGTGCTACGATCGCTTGAGAATCTATAGGTAAAAGTTTATCTATCAAATCTCTAACGGTTGATGGTTGTTCGTCAGAAATATATAAACAATTTGCAGTGCCCTCTCCTTCCCCAAATCCTGCTACAATTTTAATCAGTTCTGCCACATTATTAAAAACTTCCAAAAAAGGAATGGCTGTATTACCAGTTCTATATCCAAAACAAATGCTAACTCCTACAAAGAGATTTGCGTTTGGACTATAAGCCCAATCATTTGCCCATGACGTAACTTTAGCTGTCATTTTTACAAAAGCATTATCGCCAAACTCCTCAACAAATCTTTTATGCCCATACCAATTACCAAAATAGTCTGCATTACTTAACTTTGCTGATATCTTGAGAGATGGTGAGTTTTTAAGTTTGATGATAACATCAGTTTTGTTAGTTGTGCTTTTAGTTCCAATTCTATTGGAGCTAACAATTATATCTCTAGGTATGAAACCTAGTTTATTCATCCATTCAGGTAATACATTAGGCAGATAAGTACCTGGTTTGGCAGAAGCCACAATAGCATTTTCTAATTGTACGGGTTTAGAAGTATTTGGCATAAAAAAATTCCAAAATAATAGTAGAGACCCTAATAGTTAATTAAATTAATTAACTGAATTTTTAACATTGATACTACGAGTAATTGAAAAAAAGAATTTTGCCAATGTACGAAGACAATTCGCTCAACCTCTACCCCACCAGTTATTCTTTAAAAGAAACCCCACAACAAATCCAACAATTAATCCGGAAGTATGCCCAACAAAACTAATCTGTGGTGTATTTAGATCGAAAATGGCTTGCAGGATAATTAATGTTACAATTCCTCGCAAACTTCTAGCAGCAATGCGAGTTTTTTTCCTTTGCCAGTCGAGTAACAAAATAGCGGCAAAAGCGCCAATAAGACCCATCACGCATCCAGAGGCACCAACTGCAAAGTTTGCCTGAGAATAACCTTTAACTGACATAAAGGTAACAGCCAACATTGAACCGATCGCACTTGTAAAATACAACAGGAGAAATCGAGGGACTCCAAGGGCAAATTCCACCAAACGACCAAACAAATAAAGACCTAGCATATTGAATAAGAGGTGCAAGTATCCATAGTGAAGAAAGGCAGCCGCTAACAAACGCCACCAATTTCCTGCAACGACTTCTTTTGGAACTAATGCACCTAAACGGTATAAATTATCAAGGTCGGTACTTCCCCCAAGTCTCACTTCAAGAGCAAAGACAAACAAATTCAAACCGATAATCAGGTATGTGGCAATTGCTTTGCGTGGCTTCAGGCTGATTGTACCGTGATATGTAGCCTCAGATTCCATTTCAGTACTGATACTCAATAGAATCGCTTTGGTTCTCTCAGTTAAAACTGTTTCAGCAGTCACGACAGGCTTTGACAAACGATTTGCGACTGCATTGCGGATGCGAATATCGCTGTTATCACTTATACTTAAGAACTGCTCGCGGGCTATGGTGTCTTTCCCAGCCGCTTGGTCAGCTGTTGCCAACCAAAAGAGTTTGATGGTGTCAGAATAGTTGACAAGTGGACCGCTGAGTAGTCTTGTGACATATTTTGTTTGACCGCAGAAGGCAAACACAAACAGACGTGCTACGTTCCTTGTTCTGAGATTGAGTGTTTTCTCAAGAGTACGTTCGTATTGCTGCCAAGCTAGAAGCATACCATTTAAGTTGCCAGTCTCTCCTAGTGCTCTGAGGTAGCAATTCAGGATATCAATATCTTGGCGCAATGTTTCTGGTGACAGATTATTTTGTATCCATATCAGCAGATCTTCCCAACGAGCTTCAATTTGGTATAGTGTTGCGATCGCAGATCGACCTGTGGGTGTTTTAGAGTTTTTGTAACTTTCTAGAATTGCAGTCGCTTTAGCTATGTCCCCATTCTGAACCAATTCTAGAGCACGTAACAATTCTGGTCGCTCGCGCCAACCATCCGCTGGATGTAGCGGAAAAATTAATTTAGCCAACTTCCTGGCTTGACCGAAACGTTGTTGCGTAGTAAGTCGGTCAACTTTTCTGTTACCAATATTGGGTGCTACCACTAAAATTACCCACAGACATCCACCAACCCAGCCAGCTATAGGGAGTTGAAAGCGGGCAGTGACTGCTGTAACAACCAAAATGAGCCCTGAGACGAAAATCCAGCCACGATTGTTGTCAACAGAGATAAGCGCTGCATTTATCATGGTTGAAACACATGATAAACACACTAACCAAATCAGTAGGTGATTGAGATCCATAGGATTTTTATTAATTAGGCAATCCTGGAGGTACAGCGACTTCTATGATAGATTGCTTTTTGATGTTAGTGGTTGGTGGTTAGTGGAAGACTACTAACCAGTAACTACCAACCACTAACTATTCTTAAAGTGTTGGCTCCTTGATTTCTGCTAATTCTTTACCTTCAACAGAATTCTGAGAATAATCAGATATCAAAGACCAACCATCAACAGCATCTTTAATGACGCCAGCTACAGGAACAGCAATTAATAACCCCAGGACTCCACCAATATATGTTCCTACTAGTAAAGAGATTAATACCCATATTGGTCTCAGCCCAGTAAAACTACCTAAGAGACGGGGAGCGATCGCTTGGTCTATCAACTGGTCAACAACCACAGCGACAGCTAGAACCCTAACTGCTAGCCAAAAGTTGTGTGACGCTATGATTAAAATTACTATGGCAAGACTGGCAACATCACCAAAAGGTATTAAGCTTAAAATTCCAACTCCCAAACCAAACAGCAGAGCAAATGGAACGTTCAGAAGTAAAAATACTACGGTCAGTGAAACCCCCATCAGTAAAGCCAAAGCGATCTGACCAATTAAATAATTTTGGAAATTTTGCTGAACAGACTTTTGCAACTGTTGGCTAAAACTCAAAGGTAACTTCTTAAATATTCCCTCCCAAATTCTTTTACCATCTAATAAAAGATAAAAAGTAATAACTACAGTAATTAAACTTTCAGAGATACTATCAATTGTTTCTATAACAAAGCTAAAAAGTTTATCTGCAAAATACTCTAATTCCTTAGGCAAACTATTTGTTACTTGATTAAAAATTTGATTAAAATTAAATCTGAAACCGTGGCTCACTGTCCAATTATTTAAGATTTTTAATTGTTGCTTGCTAGAATTTATCCAATCTGGAAGTAATTTAGCCATCTCATGAAATTGCTGTGCGATAATAGGAACCAATGTTAAACCGAAAGCTACTAAAATGACTAAAGTCACTATAAAAACTACCGCAACTGCATAATTACGTTTAATTTTTCGTTTTTCAAGAATAGAAACAGGGTAATTTAAAATGAAGGCTAGTAAAGTTGCCAAAATCAGAGTTGTAACAAGAGGTTGGAAATATTGAAATAATTGAAACGCCAACCATCCATTGAGGAAGATTAGGGGAAATATGAGTGTCAAAACTAGCAATTGTAGTAATTTTTGAAGTGAAACAGTCATATTCTTTTCAGTAAAATCTATAGGTTTAGCAATGCCTGTTAATAGTATTAAGTATGTTAATAATACTAAAAAAGCTACCCCCTTTAGTTATAAAGGAGGGTATGAACTTATTCACACCCCCAGCGGTATCTTGCAAGATGAATGGCGCTAAAGCGCAACTACAAACCTACTCTGTGGCATTCAAAGCTAACAATTGCTCCTGATTAATACGTCCAACTTTGTACAGGGTTTCTGTAATTTCCGATATTGTTAAAACTGCATGACCTCGGTAACCACTTTTTTGCAGTCTGTCCATAACGCCCTGTTCGTGATTGATAAAGACCACAATATCGTTGATGTTTAGCCCCGCAGATTTTAATTTTTCGGCTCCTTCGATTGCACTTTTGCCACTGATAAGAATATCATCAACAACGACAACCGTCTCGCCGGGATAAAACTCACCTTCAATTAACCTTCGAGTCCCGTGTGCTTTTACCTCTTTACGGGGAAAAATCATGGGACAATGGAGACGTAGAGCTAAACCAGTTGCTGTAGGTAAAGAACCGTAGGGAATACCTGCGACTCTATCAAATTTTAGTGTTTTTAAAATATCCTCATAAGCATTGAGAACTAGATTAAAAACTTGAGGATTGGAAATGATTGTGCGTAAATCTATGTAATAAGGAAATGAGGCACCCGAAGCTTGTACGTAGTTGCCAAACATAATGCAGCCAATATCATAAAGTTGCAAAATCAAATCTTGTAGGGGATGGCGATTGAGCAAACTGACATCAGGTAACCAGATAGAACAACTAGAAGCATTCAGGTTGCTTTCAGTTTTTGCTTGATTGACTTCCTTTTGTAAAGACAGGGCTTGATTTGATAAATCTTCCCGTGCCAACATATCTTGGGGAACTGGAATCAACAAACCATCTCCGTTTGCATTGAGACCTGCGGCTAAAATTTGGTTGAGGTTGTTTTCTTCTGCCCAGATACTACGAGTTATAATAATACGTTCGGGAGCAGCTGCACGAATCCGCGCTAACACTTCAGGCTTTGTGGTTCCCACCTCCAAACCCAGTTGTTCTGGAGTTCCCCAGTTTTTGGATTCCTTAACCACCTGTAAATAAAAAGGTGATTCATCTGTAGGGTATTGCTGTAACTTCATAGCAGCAGGGTTGGAAGTACAGCACAGAATAAAAGCAGCTTTGTCCGGGTAAACTAAAAACGGTGCAACATGGTCTTGTCCGGCATAAGGGCTCAAAGTGATGGCATCAACATTCCATTCTGCAAACACAGTATGGGCAAAGATACTACTTGTGTTCAAGTCACTGTGTTTGGCATCTAGGATAATAGGAATGTGGGTGGGGATAATTTCTAGAGTTTTGTGGAGCAATTCTAAACCGGGAATCCCCAAAGCTTCATAAAAGCCTAGTGTAGGCTTATACGCACAAACTTTATCGACAGTTTCAGAAATGATAAATTGCAACCAATCCCACAGGCGAGTCATGATATCTTGAGATTGGTATCGAGCAGGCATCATTTCTGGATTAGGGTCAAGCCCTACAAAGAGTAGACTTTGATTTTGTGCGATCGCCCCATTTATTTTATCAAAAAAGTTCATATTTGCTTTTTTTGCCTAATTTTACCAAGCCTTTGCTGTTCTCTTAGTTGGCTTTTGGATATAAAGTAAAATTATGCAGGTTTTTCAGAACAAAGGAACTACCCTCACGAAGTAAATCCTACAATAAATTAGTACTGTATTGATGCAATTGAAAACCGCTGTATACCCCATGCAGACGAGCTTTGTTCGTGTAGTCCTAGGATAGAAGCCTCCGGGGCGCTACAACCCGGCAAACCATTCATAACCTTGGTCTTCCCAATACCCCTTAAAAAGCGACAACTGACTAACTAACGTAATTTGAGTCACCCACTTACTCTGCTTGTAACCAAGTTTCACTGGAGAAGCCAACCGCAAAGGTGCGCCGTTTTCGACTGGCAAAGCCTCACCATTCTTTTGATAAGCTAACAAAGTTTGGGGATGGGACGCTGAAGCAATATCCCAGCTAGAATAATAACCATCAGCTGATTTGAAGTAAGCATATCGGACATTTGACTGAGGCTGAGCAAGGGCAATAATTTCTCGCAAACGAATACCTGCCCATTGCACGATCGCTGCCCAACCTTCTACACAAACATGGCGAATAATCATAGAAGTTAAAGGCAAAGATTGAATATCCGTCATGCTCAGGCTGAGAGGATTGTTCACTTCACCATCAACAATTAAGCGGAACTTTGCTTGGTCAATAACTGGAGTAAACCTAAAGCTATTGACTAATAATGCTTCTGGTTGAATCTCACTAGGAGAAAATTCTGGTACCGGCTTTTGCGGATTAAATATTAAGCCTTCAACTTTCTGATTCAACGGTTCAGAAAGTTTACCTACAACATCTTCAAATAAGGGTGTACCACAACCTCCTAAAAGAAAACCGATACTGGATACTCCAGAAACTTTTAGGAATTGGCGGCGTGTTAATTGGGGACGATTTACGCGAATTAGATTCATAGGATTTAGTCATTTGTCATTTGTCATTTTTCATTTGTTATTGCTCTTAATTTTATGAGCACCTGTATGATTTAAATCTTCACGTTTTAAATAGATCTGTGGTCCTGTGCCATCAGGTCTAGCATAGTGTGCAGTCAGACGTTCAGCAAAATACAAAGGACTGGGACGTCCTACATAGTCATGTAGTAGTTCGTTTAACTCTGCTTGGAAACTTGGGTCATTGCGATATTGCTCGGCGGCTGCTTCTAGTTCACTTAAAGCAGGCATTAGGGTTTCAGGGACGTATTTACCTCCAAACCGTCCAAACCTTCCCAAAGAGTCAGGAACTGCGGTAACAGATGCAACTTTATTGTTTCTATCTGAAATGCTTACCACTGGTAAAAACTCCTTATTTATTAATGGTTAGTAGTTAGTGGTTAGTGGTTAGTAATTGCTGACTAATTAGCCATTAGCAATTAGCAACTAGCGATGCAGCTGAGATCGCTGCTTTTAGTTCTTGGCAAAGTTCTTCAATGGCTTGGAGCCCTTCTTCTGGGCTACCAGTGGCTAACCGTTTAACAAAAGCGCTACCAACAATAACGGCATCTGCGCCCCATTCTTTCACCTGACGTGCCTGTTCCGCTCCTGAAATACCAAAGCCAACACCAATTGGTTTATCGGTTACACTTCGCATCGATCCCAGCAAAGTCTTCACACGATCTTGTAACCCAGAACGTACACCTGTCACACCAGTGACGCTCACAAGGTAAATAAATCCGCGTGAAGCTCTTGCTATCGCCTCAATTCTTTCTTTGGAACTTGTAGGAGCCACAAGCAAAATAACTTCTATTCCAAATTCAGCAGCCACGTTAATCAGCTCTTCTGCTTCTTCTAGAGGTAAGTCTGGAACAACCAACCCTCTAACTCCAACACTTGCAATTTGCGCTAAAAACGATTTAACACCCTGATTTAAAATTGGATTGTAGTAAGTAAATAGAATAATAAGAGCTTGCAGGCTGGGGCTAACTTCTGCAATTATCTCTAGCACCTGTTCGAGCTTAGTTCCTTTAGACAAAGCACGAGTGGCAGCTGCTTGAATGACAGGACCATCAGCAAGGGGATCGGAATAAGGAACACCTAACTCAATAAAATCAGCACCATTACGGTCTAATACGCGCAGAGCTTCCTTTGTTGTTTCCAGGTCTGGATCTCCTGCTGTCACAAAAGGAATTAAAGCGCATTGATTGCGATCTCTTAAAGATTGAAAACGTTCAGAAATAGAAGCCATGTGATTAATGCACCTAATATATGGTTATTGGTTAGTCGTTGGTGGTTAGTCGTTGATGGTTAGTGGTTGGTGGTTAGTGCTTAGTTGCATTTCTTACTAACTACTAACTACTAACAATCAACCTACATTAAGTAAGCTTTTTACTGCCTGCTCTAAATCGGCTTGTTTCACTAAAGATTCTCCCACCAAAACCGCACGAGCACCTGCTTGAGCTACTTTAGCCAGATCTGCAGGTGTATACAAGCCAGACTCGCTAACAAGAGTGATGCCGTAGCTTTGCAACTGCGATCGCCTAATGAGTGAAAGTTCTTGCGTTGTTTTGATATCTACTGTGAAGTCTTCTAGATTGCGATTGTTGATACCGATTAAGCGTATATTGTCTAATTTGAGGACTCTATCCAGTTCAGCCAAGGTGTGGACTTCTACTAGAGTTTTCATCCCTAGATCGTGGATAACGCGTGCAAAATCCTGAATTTCTTCATCTGTCAAGATAGCTGCTATCAAAAGTACAGCATCTGCACCTGCAACCCGTGCATAGTAAATTTGGTAGATGTCAATGATAAATTCTTTACACAGTAACGGCAATGCTACTTTTTGCCTAATAGCACGCAGGTTATCAAAGCTACCCTGAAAGAACTTAGAGTCAGTGAGAACGGATAAACAAGCTGCTCCACCTCGCTCGTAAGCGGTGGCGATCGCCACGGGCTCGAAGTCAGCTCGAAGCACCCCGCGACTGGGCGAGGCTTTTTTAACCTCTGCAATCAGACTGGGTACATGAGGGTTTTGCTGCAAAGCCGTTAAGAAATTTCTGACTACAGGAGCAGCATTTAACTGTTGTTGCAGTAAAGCCAAGCGCATTTCTTGCCGCATTTGTGCAACTTCTTGCCTTTTATGCCACACAATTTCTTCAAGTATGTGGCGAGGACGGACACCAGAACTAACAGATGAGTAGCTCATAAAGTCTGTAAGAGATGATTGGAGGGGAGTGGGGGAGTGGGGGAGTGAGGGAGTGAGGGAGTGGGGGAGTGAGGGAAAAGACCATTCCTCATTCGCCACTTCTGACTCCTTGCTAATGACTAGTGACTAATGACTAATGACTCTTTTATTTGAGTATATGCACGGACTACGTTCTTGATGATTGCCAGCCCAACTTCTCCTGACAGAGTCATGATGGATTCTGGGTGGAATTGTACGGCAGCTATGGGAAGTGACTGATGCTCAAGTGCCATAATCACTTCGTCGTCTGAAATAGCTGTTACCTTCAATTCTGCTGGCAACTTTTGTGGTAAGGCAAACAATGAATGATATCTACCCACTGAAAAGGATTGCGGTAAGCCTTTGAAGAGAACTGACTCAGATTCACTCACAAGAATACGTGAGGACTTACCGTGTTGGGGATAGTGAAGAACTCCTAGTTGTCCTCCAAAAGCTTCAACAATACCTTGCAATCCCAGACAGACTCCGAACAAAGGGATATTGCGACGTACACAACTGCGAACAGTTTCTGGAACGTTAAAATCACTGGGTTTGCCAGGACCGGGAGATAAGACAACTAAGTCCGGACGTGCAGTGTCAAACAAGGATTCCGAGAAACCATGACGTAGGGTAGTAACTGTTGCTCCAGTTTGACGAATGTAGTTTGCTAATGTATGAACAAATGAGTCTTCATAGTCGATAAGCAAAATACGCTTCCCTGGCTCGACATCTGGAACACAGTTGCTCAATTTTTCTGGTCTGCAGTTGCTCGTTGTAATTCCTTGATTTGCACGACGAATTGTTTCAAATAACGCTGCAGCTTTTGTCATTGTCTCTTGTTCTTCTGCTGATGGCAAGGAGTCATACAGAACAGTAGCACCGACTCTTACTTCAGCAATTGAATCTTGCAGCCTGATTGTTCTGAGAATTAATCCAGTATTGAGATTACCATTAAAGTTGAGGTAGCCCACTGCTCCACCATACCAGCGTCTGGCACTGCGTTCGTGCTTTTCTAGAAACTGCATTGCCGAGCGCTTGGGTGCGCCTGTCACCGTCACTGCCCAGGTATGAGTAAGAAATGCATCTAGAGCATCAAACTCCTCTCGCAGCAATCCCTCAACGTGATCCACTGTATGGATTAGGTGGCTGTACAATTCTATTTGACGACGACCGATCACTTGTACTGAGCCCGGTTCGCAAATTCTGGATTTATCATTACGGTCTACATCAGTACACATGGTCAACTCTGCTTCTTCCTTACCTGAGTTCAGAAGTTGACGAATTTGTTCGGCATCATCCAGGGCATCTTGTCCCCGGCTAATAGTACCACTGATCGGGCAAGTTTCTACTCTTCTGCCTTCAACCCGGACAAACATTTCTGGAGAAGCTCCAATTATATACTCCCCGCCCAGATTGAAAATAAAACCATAGGGGCTGGGGTTTATTTGCTGTAGGGTTTGGAAAAGTTGGCTGGGTGGCTGGTTGCACGATTCAAAAAAGCTTTGGGAAGGAACCACTTCAAACAAGTCTCCACGGCGGAAGTAATCTAGTGCTACTTCTACCTGGCTTGCATACTCTCCGGGTGAATGGTCAGAAGCTTTTGCTGGAACAAGGCACTTTCCCTTATAGTCAATAGACTCACCTGTGCGTGGAAGGTTGTGGGTACTGCCTTGCGCTGTTTCAAATTCATAACAAACTCGATAGGCACGTTGCAGGTAGTAGTCTACAACAACCAATTCATCGGGCAGGTACAGCACTATATCCCGTTGGTCTACAGGACGCTCCAGACGCTTTGGAATTGGCTCAAACTGAAATAACAAGTCGTAGCCAAAGGCACCATACAACCCCAGATGCTCGTCCTCATTGCTAGAGAATATATAAAGAATTTCACGAATAACGGTGAATGCAGAAGGTTGTTTACTGCGCTCTTCTTCTGCAAACAATTGCATTGTCGGCTTTACATAACCAGTAATATAGTCGCCATCCAGGTTGACTTCCTGAAGTTGAGTATGTGCGGAAAGGCGCACTAACAGTATCGGTAGAAGCACCTTGCCTCGATTGTTCAGCGCTCTCAGCGTGAAAGCTCTCTCCCGTGTTGTCAGTTCTAATGGTGGATTCACAAACCCAATCGCCCATCGTTTATACCGCCCTGGGTATTCATAGCTGCTATTCAACAAACCTCCACGCTGGGAGTCCATCTTAAACGAAATATCGGCCAGGGCTGTGTCCATCTTTACTTCAGTGATGGAGCGAGATACACCTATACCGCCAAGAGTTTTGTATGAGTGAGAATCAACAATCATGGGCAATGTTTTTAATTTTGAGGGGGTATTTAATCGCATCTAATGGGTGCTGCCGTTGACTGCAGACACCGCAACTTAAACTAAGTCAGAGTGCTAGATAGATAAAGCTGACATTAAAGCACAGAGTATACGCGATCGCTAACCGTGAATTACCATAGTTAGACAATTCATGAATGATACGATTCGGGGCAACTAAATATGAGGTATTGAACTTATTTGTAAGGATGCTGTCGCCCTTCTTGAACGTGATTACACATATTGTCAAAGACAAACTAGCAGGGAAATCATGTTCTGATACCATACCAGCGTGCCTACAGGTAAGAGGCTAGACTGATGACTTCTGACCGCTAACAGTCTGCTGTCAACAGCCAAAACCTTGTAAAAACTTATAAATGAACGCTACTTGGTATGAGTTTAGCCTACTAAATGTTAAGGAATGATACATGAACATTTTTTCGTAAGATGTGTCAATTTTTTTGCTCTTTACTTTCGGCTCTCAGTGAAAGCCCAGACAGTGGCTGAAGGTGATTCCCTCTTCCACCATGAGTTAGAAATTTTTTCCTGCTTGAGTCATATTGTGTGATGGCGGTTTTTGATTAGGTATTTACACTACTTTATCAGTATATATTATATCTATGCTAAAATCTACTATGTCTTAATGAAGATGTCGGAGAATGAGGTGGCAAACATCCCTTGCCTCTATTGATTCGGGCTCCAGCAATTGAGTTTGTTGAGTTATGAACAATGGCATATATTTTGGAGCGACAGTTGTACAACCATGAGACCCACGCACTAACAATGCATCTAAAGGAATAACATCCATTAAGTAACGAAAACCAAGCTGTTTTTTTAGCAGTTTTATGCCAATCTTAAGTTTGGGAAGCTTAATTTGAGGATCGAGGAAAAGTTCTACAGGATCGTAACCAGGTTTGCGATGGATATCTACTGTTTTGGCAAAATCGGGAGCAAGATTGTCATCTAGCCAGTAGTAGTAACTAAACCAAGAGTTTGGTTGAGCAATCGCCACTAACTCTCCCGCTCTGGAATGATTGAGATGGTAGACTGACTTTTCTTCATCACCCAAAACAGAAGCAACACCGTCTATTGCTTCTAACAGTGCTCTAACTTTAGGTAGATAAAATGGGTCGTTAACATAAACATGAGCAATTTGATGGTCAGCAACAGCAAATGCTTTACTTGCTCCAGGATCGAGCAGTTCTCGCCCCAGTTCTTCTCGCACGCTTAGCCAGCCTTGTTCCCGAAGTACCCGATTCAGGTGGACGGGTTGAGACACGGGTGTAATACCATATTCTGACAGAACAATAACTTGAGCGCCTCGATTCTCATAGTATTGAATCAAATCGCCACAAACCGCATCAATTTCTTGGAGATCCTTAATGGTTCTATTGTCTTGCGGACCGAATTTTTGCAAGCAGTAATCCAAATGAGGCAAATAAATGAGCGTTAATGTGGGGTTGCACTTTTGTTCCACCCACTTAGCTGAAGAGGCTATCCACTCACTACAACGAATGGAGGTGTTGGGACCCCAGAAATGAAAGAGGGGAAACTGACCAAATTCAGTTTGAAGTGCTGAACGCCATTCTTGTGGATATGTGTAAATATCAGGAATTTTTCTACCATCCGCCGGATACATGGGGCGAGGAGTAATTGCATAGTCCACTGTGGAGTACATATTGTACCACCAGAACAAATTGGCGCAGGTAAAGGATGAATCTATAGAACGGGCCATATCCCAGACCTTGGGTGCTTGAACAAGTTTATTTGATTGTCTCCAAAACTTGATTTCGCAATCGTCACGAAAATACCATCCATTGGCAACAATGCCATGTTCATCGGGCATTTTTCCAGTGAGATAGGTTGCTTGGGCCGTACAAGTGACAGCTGGTAATACGGGGGCAATCGGAACAGCTTTCCCAGAAGCAGCCCATTTTGATAAAAATGGAGTATATTCCAATAGGCTGGGTGATAATCCGACTACGTTGAGAACGACAGTTTTATGCATGATTTGGTGTAAATCCTTTGACGCTTAGATAAGTTTAAAATGACGAATGATGCATAGAGCGCTGCATTTGAATGTCATGCACCTACAGATTTAATATTTTTTAACAACTATCTCTAATATATAGGAAACCATAAAATCACACAGATTCATATGTCTTACCTTTGTCTATTTTTCTTCCTGAGACGTCAAAGATAGCTAAAGAACTAACAAATATATCAAAAAATTGTTCATTCATTCTATAATTCACATATCTTATAGTTTTATCGTAAAGGTTTATACAGGAGATGATACTTGGTTAAGCTAAGTAAATCTTCTCAACATTGTAATATCAAGCTTGTATCTTGTACTTGGTGATTGAGAGCGCAGCTATACAGGTAAAAGCTATCGGAACGCGTTCTATATTTCTTGATTCGCGATCGCACTTTTCAAGAAGGATGAAAATCATGAGTCTTGCGTTTCTCCAACCCCAAACAACCTTTCTATATAAGAAGTAGCAAAAGTTTTGAATTGAGGCAACCAAAGGATGAAGGATTAAGTATGAAGTATAAAGTAAACCCTGTCAATAAATTGAGAAGGCAGTGCGTTGACTTTCTCTCCAGAGCTTACTCCTTTTCCGCTCTCAAATTACCAATTTTTGTATGTAGGGTTGCGCCGCACGTTCTTTGCTAGTGGGCAGTGTCCACCCTACGTCTTGAGAAAAGAATTAAATATAACTGTGTTGAAAGTCATTAGTTATTTGTTTTTTGCTTAAGACAAATGACCAATGGCCAATGACAAATCACCAGTTAACTTTATTTTGTATCAATTTTGTATCAATTTATTTAGCAGTCAATTTATTTTTGTCAATATTTATCCAAGTTTGTAAAAGAAGGGATGCCAATGATTTCACGTTCATACGCTTTAGGGTTAGTTTCAGCAACCGTCACCTTAGTTAGTGTCGGACTAACTACAACAAGAGTTAACGCACAAACAACTTACGAGTTTAGCACCACTTACGATACAGTCGTCACCATTGACCCCTCCTTCCGACCAGATTTAGGTATTACTAGGGCAACTATCACAGGAGAAAGTGCTGACGCCCCATATGGTCTGAGTAACTTCCTCAGCAATACTTACGGTCGATTTGACCCCACCACAAATATTTCCTATTTCAATGCAGATGCATCCACCTTTGGATTAGAAGGTCAACCAGTTCTAGGCGACAGATACTTTGGCGGTAGCAATGAGTTATATGGAACTGCCAACGACCAAGCCCAATTTGACTTTGTCAATGGAACAGTACAAGGTGGTGGAACTATAACCCTCACTGGTGGCGAAGGCATATTTAAGGGTGCAACTGGGCAGATAACTTTTACCCAAAACGATAGATTGACCAGTACGGATTTGACAGCGCCGTTTAAGGGTAAAGCTGTCCTGAAGTTTTCCGTACAAACGCCTAAATCCGTTCCGGAACCAAACTCAACTGCAGGGCTGATTGGTATGGGATTTGTTGGATTGAGTTTCTTACTGGGACAGTATTGTCGGAGGCTGAACCGTAAGTTGAGACTCCGAGGTTTTTAACCTCGCGACTTTAAACCCCATAAAACTCAGGGTGGGCACTGCCCACCATATTTTCATAGGCAATGCCTAACCTTTGTACAGCACCAGCCAAGTATCATATGAAAGCAACTAGTGAATTGCCAGATGGTCCCAAAATGCCTGTCTTTCTGCGGTGGATGAAATTTATTTTTCAGCCACTGGAATACGTGGAAGATTTTGCAAAAATCTATGGCGATAACTTTACCATCTGGGGTCAAGATGATTCCCACAAGGTGTACTTCAGTCACCCCCAAGCACTGCAACAAATTTTTACTGCTGATTCCAATCAGTTAGAAGCTGGCAAGGGAAATACGATTTTAAAATTTATGGTGGGAGCGAATTCCCTACTTTTACTTGATGGCAATTCCCACCAGCGCCAACGCCAACTGTTAGCCCCTCCCTTTCATGGTGAACGTATGCGGGCTTACGGTGAAACTATCGGGGAAATTACGCAGCAGGTTAGCAACTCTTGGGAGATTGGCAAGCCCTTTAGTATTCATGTGTCGATGCAAGAAATCACCTTGCGCGTCATCTTGCGGGTGGTATTTGGCTTTGATGAGGGACCGCGTTTGGAAGAAATCCGACGGTTACTTGCCTCACTCCTGGACTCTATGGATTCCCCCCTCATGTTCGCAGCTTTATTTCTGCAATTTTTACAGAAAGATTTAGGTTCTTGGAGTCCTTGGGGTCGCGTTGTACGTCTGCTACAACAAATTGATGAAATGATTTACGAGCTCGTTCGGGAACGAACACACCAATTCTAGCACTCTCAAAAGATGCTGCTTCTGCACCTCCGCCAATAGTACCTAAACCGGCAAAATTATTTTGTTCGGGTCTGATATCATCACCAAACCGTAAAAATTCTGTTTCCAAACACATTTGGCAGAAAGCAATATCATAATTTACCCCCTCAATAGTTGCTTCTTCTCGATAGAGTTTTGGAAGGTCGGGAAACTGTACTATAGCATTGTCGTTATTATTTCTTAGAAATAGCTGTAATTGCACTTCCGAGGCATTACCATGTGACATAATCCTGTCAATTTGACCGGGGCAAATTTGTAAAATTGAGCGCAAAGATAGAGTACGATTACTAGCATCCCAAGAGACAGAAATATTAAACTCCCGGAGTTCAACAGCTTTTACATACACGACTCGGCGATAGCTTAAGCGGCGGACATTAGATGCTTTAGATAAATCAATCCGCAAACGGTCTACTAAATCAATGGGAATATAAGCATTACCGTTAATCAGTATTCCTTGCTCTGAATAATTTTGCCCGTTGATGTTGATGTTGATAGATGGATAGGTCACTTGAGCACCATCAGAACCAGAGTCAATAGCTCGACTCCAAGATGCAAGCCCATCAGCAATTCCCAAAGCGAAGTCACGACGGCGAGTTTGCAGCAAAGTGCGATCGTCAGGGCTGGAGAGAAAGCCAACTTGCATTAACAAAGAAGGAACAGATGTTTGCCGACAGAATGTTAAACTGCCCATACCCGATGTTGCATCTGATTTGACTCCCCTGTTAGGCAATTGGGGAACACGACGCAGCAGCCCTACAAGCAGTAGTTCGGCATGGCTCTTGCGGTCTTCATTGTTAGTAATATAGAAAACACTAGCGCCACGGACAGAAGGATTGCTCGCTGCATCAGCATGAATTTCTAAGGCAACATCTTTTTGACGAGCACGGGAATTTATCCAGGTTATGGTTTGCTGAGCACTTAAGTCATCGGGAACCACGAAAACTTCAAAGCTACGTGCCCTTAGTTCGGAAACAATCAAATCTCGCAGGAGAATCATCTCTTTTGCTTCATTGGTACCACCGGCAATTGAACCGGGATCTATGCCTCCTGCTTCTTTGCCTCCGTGAGCTGCTGAAATAAAAATACGTCCCATATTTAGCTATTTTCCTATATAACGATAATTTGTTTTTGTACTAAGCGCGGTTTTGCACCAATGAATATAATATCCATACAGGAGTTAGTGGTTAGTAGTTAATTGTTATTAGTCAACCACTAACCACTAACCACTAACCACTAACTATTTCTCAATGCACATCCCCCGCCTGCATCCAGATACCATTGACGAAGTTAAGCATAGAGCTGATATTTACGATGTCGTCTCAGAACACGTCGTTCTACGGAAGCGCGGGAAAGATTATGTAGGTTTGTGTCCTTTCCACTCAGAAAAAAGTCCCAGCTTTACCGTCAGCCAGACTAAGCAAATGTACTACTGTTTTGGCTGCCAAGCTGGGGGAAATGCCATTAAGTTCCTGATGGACTTGGAAAAGCGTTCTTTTGCTGAAGTGGTGCTCGATTTAGCACGCCGTTACCAAGTGCCAGTTAAGACTCAAGAACCCGAACAATGGCAAGAATTACAGCGTCAGGTTTCTTTGCGCGAGCAGCTGTATGAAGTTCTGGCGGTAGCAGCGCAGTTTTATCAGCACGCTCTCAAGTATAGTGGCGAGGCAGCAATGCACTATCTGCAATCCAAACGCCAACTGAAAGAAGAAACTATTCAGCATTTTGGTTTTGGATATGCCCCTGCTGGTTGGGAAACTGTTTACCGTTATTTGGTGAACGATAAAAATTACCCGGTACAACTGGTAGAAAAAGCAGGTTTGATTAAACCGCGTAAAGAATCAAGCGGTTATTATGATGTGTTTCGCGATCGCGTGATGATTCCCATCTGCGACGTCCTCGGGCGTGTCATTGGTTTTGGGGGCAGAACTTTAGGAGATGACCAACCAAAGTACCTCAATTCCCCAGAAACAGAAGTTTTTCTCAAGGGGAAAACTTTATTTGCCCTTGACAAAGCCAAAGCCTCGATTTCCCAGTGCGATCGCGTTGTGGTTGTAGAGGGGTATTTTGATGCCATTGCCCTCCATGCTGCTGGTATCACTAACGTTGTCGCTTCCCTCGGCACAGCCTTAAGCATGGAACAAGTCCGCGCTTGTTTGCGCTATACGGAATCCAAACAATTAATTCTCAACTTTGATGCTGATGCAGCGGGAACAAATGCCGCAGAAAAAGCAATTGGGGAAATTGCAGAACTGGCATACACCGGCGAAGTGCAGCTAAAGATTCTTAATATTCCTGATGGTAAAGATGCTGATGAATACTTACTTAAAAGCAGCCCGGAGGACTACAAACAGCTGCTAGCAAATGCACCCCTTTGGCTTGATTGGCAAATTCAGCAAATTATCAAAGACCGCGACTTAAAAAAAGCGACTGATTTTCAGCAGGTTTCGCAACAATTTGTAAAATTACTAAAGAATATCGGTAATAGCGATACATTAAATCATTATGTTTCCTATTGTGCGGAAATTCTAGCTCAAGGGGATGCCAGATTAGTACCGCTGAGAGTAGAAAACCTGCTGTCTCAAATTCCTTCTTCATCTACCAAAAAATCAGTAAAACCTCTATTACGCAACCCGCAATACAGGCAAAGACAAGAATCATATCTACAAGAAAGTACAGACACTCAGGACAACGTTTCTACTGCTTCAAAACCAGAACAAATTCTTCTAGAACAAGCAGAGTCTTTGTTACTGCGAATTTACTTACACTATCCACAATATCGTCAAGCGATCGCTACAGTACTAGATGAGCGAGATTTACAATTTAGCCTTTCCCATCATCGGTTTTTATGGCAACAGGTTTTAGAAGTTCCATCTGAAATAGAGCAAAATTTGTTATCAACAATACAAGATAGATGTCTGGAATTTCCTGAAGAAATAGAATTAGTTGCTCACTTATTTCATTTAAATGAAAAAACTCAGAAAGAAATTTTCTTCCGTCATGAGAAATTAATTCAGGCAGCGACCGCCTCTATAGAAGCCGTGATGAGAGAAAAGCGCTACCGCTACTTCCGAGAACTTTTCGATCGCACCGATCCTGAGGTAGAGCCGGAAAAATGGCAATCCTATTATCAAGCTTTCTACGCTGAAAAAATGCGGCTTCAAGAATTAGACCGTCAGCGGCAATTTACAATAGCAGATTTATTGTTGTAACCGTTAATTCCTTAAAAAATATTTAGAAAAGTTGGGAAGTACCCGTAAAAAAGGCAGTGATGACAGAGCCCACCCCCTGCCACCAGACGAAATTGAAGCTTTATCAAAACTCAAACAACTTTGCGCTCCACAAAATGTCTACGTTTTCGTTGGAGAAAGGGGAGAGCCGCTTACTCTAGCCGCCGTTCAACGTCTTCTCACTTGACTCAGGGCGATCGCACACAAATACTTGTAAAACAACAGGAATTGAGTCGGCAAGAACGCTCACTTCCTTGTCATACATTGTTTGACAGTTGTTTTGTTGACAAAAGAAACATATTTGCACCAGGTGTTGTACCGATGCTGTGTTGTAAATATCGAAAAGACACATTATGTCTTATTAAAATCTAAATAAAAACAACAACAACAGCGTTGTAAATTTTGGGCATTCTATGACGTTGTTAATTGTTTATATTTGTTAAATAAACAACGTATACTAAAGTATAGTTTTCACAGCGCAGAACCACTTAAGGTTAAGAACATCGTTGTAGAATCTCACCCAATAAGGTAACGCTGTAGAAAATTGTAACAGCGTAAAACGCTTGCCTTGTTTGTTTTCTAGACGTTATAAGCGACATAAGATTAATTTTCGCTATTACAATCTGCGCTCGCCACAGATCAAATACCAACAATTGACCCTAAGTGGCAAAACACTCAAGATTGGTGACGCCACTCCACAAGAAATTAGTACTTTGAGCCACCTATTCCACGTTGTGGCTCTTTCGTGGAGGAAAGGGCTTGGCTTGAGCAGATGGGAACAGAGGAATTAAATCTATTTGTGGTTATTCACGTTTTGTTCTTTCTTCTGGCAATTAATCTGTTGAAGTACGGCAATAGACTGATTAATCATCCAAATCAACACTTCAAACGTTGAAGCTCCTTCATCAATTTTTATTTTTCCTTGCACCCCAATCAGGAACAATTGACCTTATATAACTAGCGAAGTGGTGAGTAAGTATTTATCACTAAAATTCTTGTACACTACTTGGCTTATCTATATAAGTGGGAAAGTACTGTAAAGGTAGCTATGATGCAGTAGCGCGTTAAGCCCATCGTATGCATCTTAAGTTCATCTGGTTATTTCATAAAAGAACCCAAGGGATATAAGCTAGTGTTTCGGACATTAAGTCGGGAGCTTGTCAAGGTATCTGTAAAATAGGATACTTTTGTAAGCCCCCACAACCCGTAAGTTGGTTCAGATCAATTTACAACAAACCTAATTCCTGAAGAATTTTCAAGAATGTCGTAATGACTGAAAGAACCGAGCCAACATCCCTCATGATTCTAAATAGTGTTCGCCAGTTCCAATGTTGGGGTTTCTTCTCGCTGGGCTTTTTGGGTTCACTATCGCTGGGGTGGTTAGGGGTTGAAGATGAGAGTAGAGTCCTGTTTTTCATAGACTGTTTGTCCTTGAATCACTACACTCTCAGTCTCCTAATTTGATACTTAAAGTTCAGCAGTTACATGGCTAGAGAAATGAATAACTATTGTATACTTTTGGTATGACTTTAGCTTTTCACTCTATATGAACGTAATTTAACCATGCCACAGAATTCGCTAAAAGCATGTGCTGTAGGGATAGAAAAGGCAAAAACATCTCTTACTGGCAAAGGGTGGAGCCAGCAAAAATTAGCGAAAGAACTACAGGTAAGCCGTCAACCAGTTGATAAATTCTTTAAAGGTAAACCAGTAAGTAGTGATATCTTTACTAGGATTTGTAAGAAGTTAGGGCTAGATTGGCAAGAAATTACTGGTCAAAAATCAACTGATTCAATTGGTTCACCAGAGAAAGCAAGTGTTAGTGCCAATATTTCTGCACTTCCAATTGAAAAAATTAGCTCAACTTACCCTCTTGAAGAAAAAATCGATGCCCAGATACAAATAGATGTTACTACTTTTAACGAATATGCTAATCGATATACTGCGCGCTATGGTAGCATCCGTATTTTAGGTATGAAGCAGGATGCTTCTTTAGAATCCATCTACACAAAGGTTAGATTTTTAGATGAGTTAAGCATTCGCCAATTTATTTCTTTGGAAGCCCTGGAGCAAACTTATCGAGAAGGTCGGAAACGTCGTTTCCAAACCAAAGAGCTAGCAACACTTGATGGCTTCACTGTTGCTAACGAATATCAGTATCTGATGGTATTAGGTGGACCTGGAGCAGGCAAGTCCACCTTTTTAAGAAGGATTGGGCTGGAAGCTCTGAAAGGTAAGATGAGCAAATACCAGCATCGCTCTATCCCTGTATATGTAGAGCTTAAAAGGTTAAATTCTAACATAATTGATTTGAATAAGGTAATTGCCGAGGAACTGCAAAACCTTGGCTTCCCTTCTTCTCAAAAGTTTGCCATTAATTTTCTAAAACAGGGTAAGCTGTTGATCCTGCTAGATGGACTAGATGAAGTTCCCAAAGCAAACTTGATTGCGGTTATTAATGCAATTCAAGACTTTGTCACTCGCTACGATCAAAATCGCTACATTGCATCTTGCCGCATCGCTGCCCACCGCAGCACATGGCATCGCTTCCGTGATATTGAACTGGCAGACTTTGATGATGAGCAGATACAGGAATTCATTCGTAACTGGTTTCAATCAGAACTAGATCGGGAAACAGGAACTGCTGAGAAATGCTGGGAAACTTTAAATAATCGTAGTAATGTTGCTGCTAAAGAACTAGCACAGACCCCACTGTTGCTGACATTTCTTTGCATGGTCTATGACCGCACACAAGGCTTCCCTATCAATCGGGGAAGATTATACAAGAAGGCGTTAGATATTTTGTTGGAGGAGTGGGCAGCGGAGAAACGGGTTTACCGGGATGAAATTTACCAAGGGCTAAACCCGGACCTGGAAAAGGTTTTACTTTCAGAAATAGCTCATGAAGGTTTTATTAACGACCAACTCTTTTTTACACAAGAAGAGATAATAGATAAGATAAAAACGTTCCTAGCAGATACAGTTGATAAACCTAAGTACTTAGACGGTGAGGCCGTCTTAAATGCTATTGCTATTCAACAAGGTATTCTCGTGGAACGAGCAGAAGATATTTTTTCTTTCTCACATTTGACTGTTCAAGAATATTTGACAGCTCAGTATATTAGTCAAGACTCAGATTATAGCAAAGAGTTACTAGGGCAATATTTAACAACAGAGCGATGGCAAGAAGTTTTTCTTCTAATTGCGGGGTCAGTAAGTAACGCAGATAAGTTAATAGAATGGATGGAAGTAGAATCACAAAAGTATATTATTAACTCTTCTTTGATTAGGAATATTATCAACTGGGCAGACGAATCTACAAAGATTTTAAATAGTCCTTTTCAACCTATTGTTAGACGTTCTTTAGCTATTGCTTTCTTACTACTTGTTTCTAAAGTTGATAATGAATATGTTGCCGAAAACTCTATTAGTGTAGAAGCTTTTATCCACGCTAATGGTATTGCTAGTTTCCTTGCTCGTCATAGCTTGAAAATTCACTCTCTAATTCATTCACTGGCTCAAGCATTTTCTACTTTTAGCAAAGATGTCAAAGCTTTTTTATATATTCTTAAATATACTTCTGATGATGAAGTAATTGATGATGAAGTAACTGATGATGAAGTAATTGATGATGAAGTAATTGATGATGAAGTAATTGATGATGAAAACAAGCAAGTATTAATATCCGACTCTGATTTACTTGTGTCCGACTCTGATTTACTTGTGTCAGGTGCTATAAATAATATTCGTAATCTTTCAAAAGAAAGAATTGGACTTTGCCTTGAAAACGTAGAATCTTCGAGTAATTTAACTGGTAACATTGCTAGTGTACTTAGTTATATGATTAATGAATCAGCAATATTCAATTCGGATATTACGTCTTTATTGAATCGGGAATTGCAAGCATTACGAATTTCGTTATTAAAAGCTATGAGGAGGCAGAAAAACTTGGGAACTCAGGTTATTTCATATGGTGTAAATCCAGCATTTGTAGAGAGAATTCGTCAGAAATTACTAAAGAGCTTAAACCTTACTACACAAATGACTAATTTTTCAAAACAAGATATAAAGGCACTAACAAACTACTTGTATGTCAATGAACTTATAGTCAAATGCAGAGTAGAAGCAGTGAGAGTGTCTCGGGAGAAGTGGGAGGCAGTTCAGGAGAGAATGCTAACGATGAGAAGAAAAATAAGTAGTTAGAAATTATTCAGTCGAGGATTCTGATACTCTTGAAGGCACGGATAACAACAGTGTAAGAATGAGGAATGCAAGTCAGAGTTATATATCCAAAATCAAAAGCTCACTTTTCAAACGGTGGAATTGCCAAAACATCATTGTTGTTGTTATTTAATGAAAATATTCAGAACGACATAAGAGCCATTTCGTAGAATAAGTGGCTCAAAGTCTTAATTTCTCGTGGTTGTGAAAAGAACTGTTCTCTTCTGCGGTTGCATATGACTTCACCCGCCTGTTAAGGAATAGTACGCATGGGGTATCCCGTACCATCCCCTGAGGGCTTCACGCAGAAGTCAGAAGAAAATAGATAGTGGGCTTAATTCTTAATTTTTACAAAGCTTAACTAATTGCTCTCTTGACGGAGCGGTTATCTATTACCTAGAATTTTGGGAAATCAATCTAAATATCAACCCAAACCGGGGACCTCTTCTTCAGAGGTGCCCGGTTTATTTTTGGATTTGCTATTAGCTAGACCCAGTCAAAAATTTTGGTGGCTATTATTTAGTGGAAACACTTATTCTATTTCATTATCCTAAAAGGACTTACAGCACATTTCAGGTAAATGAAGTACACCCGTAGGGGCTCTCGACCGTTCGCCCTTACAACAATCTGTACCTCCTCCGCGTTGAAATCTGCTGTATTTAGAATGAAATAGCCCTATCCTAAAACAAAGACGCAAAGGGATACTAGATACCTTTGCGTCTTTACATGATATCTCTACAACCTTAAACCATCTCAGATGATGTTTGCATCATTGGCTGAGGCTGGGGCTGGAACATAAACAACGAGTAAACGACATCTCGGCGAATGTTAACCATCATATCCAAGAACAATTCGTAACCCTCACTCTTGTACTCAATCAGCGGGTCTTTCTGACCGTAACCGCGCAATCCAACGGATTCGCGTAATGCATCCATTTGCTGTAAGTGTTCCCGCCACAAAGTGTCAATTCGCTGCAGAATAAAGAACCGTTCTGCTTGGCGCATCAACCCAGGCTGAATTTGGTCAATTTGGGCTTCCTTCAAGTCGTAAGCAATTCTTACTTGTTCGTGTAAGAAAGCTTTAATTTCACCCATTGACATATCTTCTAGTTGAGTTGGCTGCAAGTCAGCTAGCAGATAGACAAATTCTTTCACCTTATCTACCAACTTATCCAATTCCCATTCTTCGGAAGGTAAATCGGGGTTGATATAGTAGTCAACGATGTCATCCATCGTTTTTTCAGCGTACTTAATAACCTGTTCTTTCAGGTCTTGACCTTCTAAAACCCGACGACGTTCGGCGTAGATAGCACGACGTTGGTTATTCATAACTTCGTCGTACTCAAACACGGTCTAGGAACTGCAACACATCGCCGATGGCTTTGAGGGTGTTTGCTTCCCCCAAACGATCGCCGATCTGACGGTAGAAATCCAATGCTTGCTCGTAGCGTTCTAATGCTTCATCGCGGCGGTCTAGGAACTGCAACACATCGCCGATGGCTATGAGGGTGTTTGCTTCCCCCAAACGATCGCCGATCTGACGGTAGATTTCCAAAGCCCGTTGATAGTAATCGTCAGCTAATTTAACTTGTTTTTTCAGTTCAAAATAAAGGTCTCCTAAACTTTCTAAACTACTGGCTAAGTCAGCTTTTAAGCCTAATTTTTCTTGTAACGCAATTGCCTTCTCATATGCTTGAATTGCCCATTCACGGTCTTGGTAGCTGTCATAGCGTTGCCTATAGGCTTGTGCCAAACTATCGTAAAGTGTTGCTAGTAAAGGAGATTCCTGATTTTGTGCCTCAATTTCCTCAATCAGCCGTAATATTTCTTCCAACGGTAAACCGCTAGTTTTCTCTGATGCAGTTGTGTGCTGCAATGGTGATATTGCAGTATTCCGTATTTCTACAGAAGGTAACTCACTCCTAAACCAAAAGACTCCACCCCTCCAGCTCCAAAAATCTGGTGCCCGTTCTTCTAAACGAACCAATATTGGCTCGGTTAACCAGAGCACAATGGGAAAGCGGAATTGTCGCAGTGCTTCCCTTGTCCACTGTAGGTAGCCAAAAAACCTGTCTTGCTCTGATTTGGGTGCATCTAACTTCACTGACAGTAGCTCGTCTATTCCCAACACCGTGATTGCGGCTGGCTGTCCCTGCTGCAAATTTGGTTCTTTTTCTACCAATTGCCCTAGAGCATAGCGTAAACTGGGATCTTGACTGCGTACCCGCACCCTATAGGTAAGAAAGCCCTGCTGTCGAAGTTCCGTTTCGTATTGCCGAATGAGGTTTTCGCGCAAATTGCGGTCATCACAAACTGCTATCAGCAAGTTTAAAATACCCTGGCTTGCTTCCAAGGCAACCATTAACTTCTGATAATTACGTTGATTTTCAGCTTTGACATCAATTGTTGACATTATGCAATCAACTGCTTGCGTTTAAGTAAATCCACCACAATTGGATGCAAGTCGTACCAAACATCATCATTTTCATACTCCAGCACGTATAATCCGTGCAGCAGAGAGAGAAATTCTTCACTCTTGGCATCTTTAGGGGTATGATTTTCGTATGTTGTTACTAATATGTTAAACAAATTTTCACCCAAAGGACGAGCAAACTCATTTCGCAAGTCCTTAACAGCTAATTGCAAAATTTCTTCATTAATCTTTATGTCCGTTCGTTCTGGTTCAGCACGAATTAATAGCAAGCACTGAGAGCAGCATTCCCTGGCAATTCTGACTAACTCTCGCACAACACCGCCACTTTTAAGAACAAGTTGCCTTGCAATATCTGGCTCAACTAATTCTTCCGGAACACGCTTTTTCAGAATATTTAGAAATAATTTTACTGCCTGTTCCTTTGGAATTCCATCTTCTTTATGGCTATCTCCTTTTTTAAAGAATTTACAGATGCTCATTAAATAAACACGGGATGCTACTGATTGTAAAGTTGCCAGTAATTCATTATTGCGGATTGCAGAAATAGGAATAGTATAAATGATTCGGAATTTAGGTAAAAACAGAGAGTTGATATTATTTTTATAAATTTCTTCAACTAACCCTAAATCTAGTTTATCTAAATCATCAATAACAACTAAAACTTCTTTTTTTGTGTAGGCTTGAATAATTCCGGCAATTTCATCGGTTTTTTTGACAAGTTCGGAAACTTTACGTGAATACGTCTTTTTGATTTCTTCGCGAAATGTAGCTTCGTTCTTCAACTTGGCAGTGATAATTTTAAACCAGTCACCACCCACTCCTACTTCAGACTTCAAGTCTTTGGTCACGGTTTCTGTTTGAGTAGTTGTGAACCAGTCCAATAAGGATTGTTCAGTTGCTTGGGGTATTTGTACTCCAACTTTTTTAACTTGGCTTAGTAGATTGAGGGCGATCGCATACAAAATGTTAACATGATTAACATCTGACATTTCAATCATGTCAGCCACCGAAAAAAAAGCAACACAATAGCCTTGCTCCATCATTTTTGCAGAAAATTTTGCCAGTAGAGTCGATTTGCCACAACCCCGGTGCCCAGCAAAAATGATTTTGCCGTTTGAGGGCGCATCTTCCACAGCTTGCTCTAAACGGGCAATGGTCTCATTGGCAAAATCTACCCGGAATGCTTCAATCTGTTCCCAAGTAATAAGCGGGAAGAGTTCCAAATCCCGGTACGCTTTACGAAACTTTTCCAGCAAACTTTTGTCCAAATTTTTACCTCCAGAGACTCTTAAAATATCATATCCGAGCCCACATTTCCTTCAAGCAAATCATTTTCTTGTCTTTAGACTCTTGACTTTTGACTCTCAACTAATGGCTAATGACTACATAACCAATAACTCATGACTGTTACCTATGACCTTTCGTGATGAGTTTAAACTGCTGCTACGTGCCCGCTATCCCCTACTCTACATTCCCACCTATGAGGAGGAACGGGTAGAAGCCACTATCCGCGAAGAAGCAGCAAATCAGGGTAATCGACCTGTATATACTTGGGATTTTGTGGATGGTTACCAAGGTAATCCCAACGACGCGGGATTTGGTCGTCGCAATCCCTTGCAAGCTTTGGAATTTGTGGAAAAAATACCTGCATCCGCACCCGGAGTATTTATTCTACGAGACTATCATCGATTTTTAGATGATGTGGCCATCGCTCGCAAACTCCGCAACCTCGCCCGACTTCTCAAGTCACAACCAAAAAATATCGTCTTGCTGTCACCCAGAATTGCGATTCCTGACGACCTAACAGAAGTTTTAACAGTTGTGGAATTCCCCTTACCATCAGCTACTGAAATTAGAGGGGAAATAGAACGCTTGTTAGGAGCAACTGGTAACTCTCTTACTGGTAAAGTGATGGATGATTTGGTGCGTTCTTGCCAAGGGTTATCAATGGAGCGTATTCGCAGAGTTTTGGCAAGAGCGATCGCAACTCACGGCGAACTTTTACCAGAAGACGTGGACTTGGTTTTGGAAGAAAAACGCCAAACTATTCGCCAAACCCAAATTCTCGACTTTTACCCTGCAACAGAGCAAATTTCCGATATTGGCGGATTGGATAACCTCAAAGACTGGCTGCTGCGTCGTGGTGGTTCATTTACCGAGCGAGCGCGACAGTACGGTTTACCCCACCCCCGAGGTTTGTTGTTAGTGGGGATTCAGGGGACTGGCAAATCCCTAACAGCTAAAGCGATCGCCCATCACTGGCATTTACCTCTACTGCGCTTGGATGTAGGAAGATTGTTTGCGGGTTTGGTGGGTGAATCTGAATCCCGCACGCGACAAATGATACAAGTAGCAGAAGCCCTTGCTCCCTGTATTCTCTGGATAGATGAGATAGATAAAGCATTCTCCGGGCTTGGTAGTAAAGGTGATGCAGGAACAACCAGTCGTGTTTTTGGGACATTTATTACCTGGTTGGCTGAAAAAACCTCACCCGTGTTTGTTGTCGCTACTGCTAACGACATCCAAGCACTCCCACCAGAAATGCTGCGAAAAGGAAGGTTTGACGAAATTTTCTTTGTTGGTCTTCCTACCCAAGACGAGAGAAAATCAATTTTTACCGTGCATTTATCTCGATTGCGTCCCCATAACTTAAAAAATTACGATATTGACAGACTGGCTTATGAAACACCTGATTTTTCCGGGGCAGAAATTGAGCAAACTTTGATTGAAGCCATGCACATTGGATTTAGTCAAAACCGAGATTTTACAACCGATGATATTTTAGAGTCCGCCAGCCAAATCATTCCCTTAGCTCGAACCGCTACTGAGCAAATTCAGAAACTGCAAGAATGGGCTGCTGCGGGTAGGGCGCGACTGGCTTCCAAACACAGTCCTTTGAGCAATCGCATTCAACGCCAGCTGCAATAATAGATGAGTCATTTGTCATAAGTCATTTGTCGTTGGTCATTAGTCTTGACAAAGGGCAAATGACAAAGGACAAATGACTAGTAACTATTGACCTTGAGGGTGTATGTATGATTGGTAACATACTGAAATTTATACTTGGTATTTTATTAGCGCTCACCATTCTGGTGGGAGGTGGTGTTGCTACTGCTTTGTATTTCATGAACAGAACTTCCGCACCACCGCCAAAACCCACTTTTGCCAACGATTTTCCTCCAGTGCAAGGGAAAAAGCCAAAAGCAGTGGCTTCTAAAAGCGCAGCCAAAAAACCAAACTCCACGCTTGAGTCTAAAGCTGAAGCGCCTGCTCAACCAACTCCATCTCCTACTGAATCACCAAAAGAATTACCGCCAGGAGCTTACAATGCCCGTGTAACCTGGCCTCAAGGCTTGAGTTTGCGGGCAGAACCACTGTCAGAAGCTGAACGTATTGGTGGAGTTGGCTTTAATTCTAGAGTTATCGTTTTGCAAGAAAGCAGCGATCGCGCTTGGCAAAAGATTCGTATAGAAGGGAGCGATCAAGAAGGTTGGGTGAAAACGGGGAATACTCGAAAAGCTGACCCACAGGAAGAGTCCGAGCAATCAGAGCAAGAGGAACAAACACAACAACAATAAGCAAATTGCAGTAGACTTCTAACTGCAATATTATTCTGTTGATTTTTATTGTTATTTTCTTAAAAAAACTTCAAATTTGGCCACAGGTATTTTATAACCCAAATCGGTTCAGTGAAGACGAATGGAGGTTGGGTTGGGGACGAAACCCAACACGATCGGTCATTTATTGGTTCAGTTCCTCTAACTGAACCATTATTGTTTTATGATGCACATCCGTTCAGATGAGGTGTTTGCACCAACCTTTCACCTATGTAAAGACGCTTTAAATAGCGCATTTCTATGCCTTGAAATGTTACCTAAATAATTATTTTATATATAAATCTTTTATATACTAATTTTTCTTATATAAAATTATTATAAAAATCAGAGTTTGCAATAATTGCTGACACAATATTTTTAAAAAGTTTTTCCGGAATACCAACAACAAGTGATGTAGCTAATATTCACAGGGGACTGAGAGGCAGGGGTGGTGATGAAAAGAAGTGTTTTTCGATGGCAAAAATCTATTGATGTAGCATTGATACTCCGCTGTCATAAAAGATTACAATAAGGAATTTATGGGACTGCTATAGATTGTAGGCAAACAAGCATACCAGCAGCCTCAAGGTATTCATCGGCAGAATTGAATAGGTGCTATTAAGGTGTAGCAGAACGTGGTAATATAAGGCACTATCAAATAAAATACTGTTTGCTTTTAGGTGAGTAAAATGATTTACTCAAAACTTGGTATTTTCCCTCTAAAGCATCGATCCAAACACTCTCATTTAAAGCACCGGAGAGGGGACATCACACATGAATAAAGCGAACTACTAGTACCCTACCGCCCTAACCATTAAAACCCCGTTATATAGATTTGTCAACAATACAAACACAAATAACTATAGTTATGAAAAGTATTACACATTCCCCTAAAGCTTCAGCTAGTCAACTAATATCCAGCGATCGCCATGCTTCTACCAAGGCTGATGGCTTGTTTGCCAATGTAACTTGGCAAAAATTATCGAGCAGCGCGGCAATGCCTTTGTTGTCTGTAGCCTTAATATTATCCGTCCTAAATGTGGCAGAGCAGGCTTTATCAGCCCAGAAATTAGGAAGTGATGGACCGGAAGTTGCTAACATTCAAAGTTGTTTGAAAAAATTAGGTTATTTCAACAGTCAGGTAACAGGCAAATTTGCTAACAGAACGCAGGAAGCTGTGATTCGGTTCCAACGCGCCAACGGTCTACCAGCTGTCGGAGTTGTAGGGAAACAAACGCAGCAACTTCTGCGATCGCAGTGTCAAAGCAGAGTTAATGGCGGTTCTGTCAACGGGAATTTGCGACGGGGGACGACAAGTGCATCTGTCAGAAGATTGCAACAAGATTTGCAGCGTTTGGGGTACTTCAACAGTGATATAACAGGTTATTTTGGTTCAGAAACAGAACGAGCAGTCTATAACTTCCAGCAATCCTATGGGATACGTCCTGATGGCATCGTTGGTACAAGAACACAAGAAGCGATACGTGCTAGTTTAAATCAACCCAACTACCCACCCATCCAAGCCGAAAACTATCCACCCATTCTACCCGAGTACCCACCACCCTTTGGCAATAATGGTATGGGTGGGGGTGATAGTAATACTTCCTACGCTTTAAGACCGGGCGACTCAGGTCAAGAAGTCAGACAACTGCAAGAGGACTTGCAGCAGTTGGGTTATTTTAATGCAAATCCAACAGGATACTATGGTTCAACAACTCGAGAGGCTGTAGAACGTTTTCAACAAAATTACAGAATTCGCTCCAGTGGTGTTGCTGACTACCAAACCCTAGACACCATATCAAATATTTTAGCACAATCAAATTCTGGCGATTCCAATTGTGCGGCTAATAGGGGTGAAATTTGTCTGGGTGAGAGAAGCCAGCGAGTTGAAATGGTGCAGCGCCGGTTGCAGGATTTAGGATTTTTTAGAGGTAACACGACTGGCTATTACGGTTCTGCAAGTAGAGATGCTGTTGTTCAGTTTCAAAGAAATCGCGGGCTCGAACCTCATGGGTTTGTAGATTTTCAAACTTGGCAAGCGTTAGGGTTGAGCTATCCTGGTTATCCTAATGGCAATCCCACAGGATCGAATCCCGGACGCGAAAATCGGTATGTTGTAGTGGTACCAATTCGCAATTACGATACTCTAAACAGAGTACGTCAATACGTGCCTAATGCTTTCCAAGCTGATTCTAGGTTGGGAGCGTATGTGAATGCCGGACAGTATAACAGTCGTTCTGAAGCAGAAAAACAGTCTGACTTTTTACGCTCGCAAGGTATAGATTCACGAGTAGAATATTTTTAACTGTTAATAGTCATTTGTTCTTTGTTCTTTGTCATTTGTAAGGGTGCTGATGACGAATGACAGAGGACAAGTAACTATTAACTACTGACTTATTTGGTTGAAGATAATGGCAGAAGCACGTATTGGAATTATTGGTGGCAGCGGTTTATACAAAATGGATGCACTCAAAGATGTGGAAGAAGTGCAAATCCAAACACCGTTTGGTTCCCCATCTGATGCTTTGATACTGGGAACATTGGATGGTACGAGAGTCGCATTTTTAGCTCGTCACGGGCGCAATCATACGCTGTTACCTTCAGAGTTGCCATTTCGTGCTAATATCTATGCAATGAAGCAACTTGGTGTAGAATATCTTATCTCTGCTTCAGCCGTTGGTTCTCTCAAGGAAGAAGTGAAACCACTGGATATGGTGGTTCCCGACCAGTTTATTGATAGAACTAAGAATCGAGTGTCAACATTTTTTGGAGAAGGAATAGTTGCTCACATCGCTTTTGGCTCTCCAATTTGTAAGGGCTTGGCTGAGGTTTTAGCTTCTGCGATCGCTTCTTTAAATTTGCCAGATGTCACCTTGCATCAAGGTGGTACCTACGTGTGCATGGAGGGACCAGCATTTTCAACAAAAGCAGAATCAAATCTTTACCGCAGTTGGGGTGCAAAGATCGTTGGAATGACCAATTTGCCAGAAGCAAAGTTAGCACGGGAAGCGGAAATTGCCTATGCAACTTTAGCGCTAGCGACAGATTACGATTGTTGGCATCCAGATCACGATAGCGTGACAGTTGAGATGGTAGTCAGTAATTTGCAAAAAAATGCAGTTAATGCTCAAAAAGTCATTCAAGAGACAGTGCGACGGTTGAGTGAGAATCCACCGCCAAGTGAGGCACATTCAGCATTGAAATACGCTGTTTTGACCAACCTGGAAAAAGCTCCAATAGAAACAAAGGAAAAATTGGGGTTATTGCTCAAGAAATATTTGTAGCACGATTGTTTCGTAGGTTGGGTTGACGCCAGGAAACCCAACACCTTCAAAATTATCTCGTAGGTTGGGTTGACGCCAGGAAACCCAACACCTTCAAAATTATCTCGTAGGTTGGGTTAACGCCAGGAAACCCAACATCTTCAAAATTATCTGAACCGGATTGAATTGTGTTGGGTTTCGCGCTTTGCTCAACCCAACCTACGATTATTATTTCTATAACGAAACACTGAAATTTCTCTCTGCGAGTGAGTGATTTTTTATTCCCCGATTGTAAGAAAACTATTGGAACAAAAAAACAGTTTTTGCGGAATATGCGAAAGAATAGAAGGGTTTTCCTAAAGATTTTCTATTGTGAGCCAGTTCGTATTCTGTAAATTTATATACTTAAATGCTTTTTTTCTTGGTCAAGTCTCTGAAAAATTTTGGGTCTTGACAAAACAATTACGTACAGACTATGAAAATGCTCCGCAAAACTATCAGAACAGTAATTCTTGCTTGTATGGTTGCTGCTTTAATTGTGTTTGGAACACCAGCAATTTCCCATAATGCTGAGCCTCAAAAGCATGGGCAGGCATCAACTTCGATTTTTAATCACAGTTTTCATCCCGAATTAACGGCAGGTGACCAAAGTGCAATTGATTCATCCAATACTGGTTCTGCTAGCGGTTACTCAGAGAACATCCGTCTTGCTCACAGAAGCCCTGTGACTCAAGAAGCAAATGTCAGAAAGAGCGTTGTTGACCTAACTCCAGAAGAGAAACATGCTTTTGTGAATGCCCTGCAAACATTAAAACATACATACCCAGAGGGTAGCCAGCAGAGCATCTACGATCGATTTGTTGCAGTACACGTAGCGGCAATGGGCTTAATGTTCGATGGTGCTCAAGGTCCAGCAGCGGGGCATGATGCACCCGACATCAAAGGACGTTTGGAAATTTTAAAAGTCCATGCTCGAAACAAGAAACTCGACCCCAGTGTTTCTTTAGAAGTAATTGCCCGTCGCTGCCCTGGATTTACTGGTGCAGACTTAGCCAACTTGCTTAACGAAGCTGCTATTCTGACTGCTAGACGGCGTAAAGAGGCAATCACTAACAGCGAAATTGATGATGCTGTAGACAGGGTTGTTGCTGGTATGGAAGGCACCCCATTGGTAGACAGCAAGAGCAAGCGTTTAATTGCTTATCACGAAGTGGGTCACGCCATTGTAGGTACGTTGCTCAAAGACCACGATCCAGTACAAAAGGTGACCCTCATTCCACGGGGACAAGCACAGGGCTTGACTTGGTTTATTCCCAATGAGGAGCAAGGGTTAATCACGCGATCGCAACTCAAAGCTAGAATTACTGGTGCTTTGGGTGGTCGTGCAGCAGAAGACATCATCTTTGGTTCTGCAGAAGTGACCACTGGTGCTGGAGGCGACCTGCAACAAGTGACCGGTATGGCACGGCAAATGGTGACACGATTTGGGATGTCCGATCTAGGTCCGATGTCTTTGGAAAGCCAAACAGGAGAGGTTTTCTTAGGTCGTGATTGGATGAGCCGATCTGATTATTCCGAAGCTATTGCCGCTCGAATTGATGCTCAAGTCCGTGGAATAGTAGATGAATGCTATCAAGTAGCGAAAAAGATTGTGCGCGAGCACCGTACCGTCATGGATAGATTGGTTGATTTGCTCATTGAGAAAGAAAGTATTGATGGTGAGGAATTCCGTCAAATTGTAGCTGAGTATACCACCGTGCCTGAGAAGCAACAGTATATTCCTACTCTTTAATCTCACTTTTTTCTTAACTTAATAACTTTCATGGGGATGTAGTACAATACATCCCTATTTTTATTATTTTTTCTTTGACTTCTTGAAAAATTCGTGTAGCGATACTCCCTTCTCGCCAGCACTAGTTGCACAGACAAAGCACGAAGTGTGACGTAGTGCTTTGTGTGTGCGTGGTTTTGGTTCGCTTAAATTTTTATAATTTGGTGCAATACACATAGGAGGGCGAACAACCGTTCGCCCCTACTGTACCTACCCAGCTATTAAATGCATTTGAAATTCATAACGAACATTTTTATTATGATTTTATTGCATCTTTAAATTGTAATTTAAACTCCTTTTTGTAAGAAATATCCGTTAGATTAACATCAAAAATTAAACATATTAAATGTTATTAATTAACATACTTATTGATAAAAACAATTATAATATTTTGTTTTTTAGATAACAAAATAAGAACAAAAGTAAAAATGAAAAATACATTGAATCTGTTAAGGATTAACATAACCAACAAGAAAAGTGGGTTAAAAAATGTATGAACACTAAAGATAAAGAAACATCATGTCGGAATCTCTCAGCACAGAAATTAAGTCTAATGCTTTTCAAATTAAAGACAAGAACAGTTTAGATAATGATTTAACTCTTCAGGGTTTCACTAATTCCTCGTCATTACCGGTAGAGACAGAATCAGTATTTGACAATATAATACCAGGACTTACTCCAGCGAAGAATCCTAATCCCTTAATGACAAGTTCCGCCATTATTTCTGATTTTAATGGTGATGGAAAAAACGACAAACTCTGGTATAACTCTCAAACTGGTGAAACCGCCATTTGGTTGATGGATGGCACCAATATTCTCGCTGAGGCTTCTATAAAAACAGTAACTCCAGGCTCGACTTTGAACATTGCTGATTTCAATGCGGATAACAAGACAGACCTCCTCATTCACAATACTCAAACAGGTGAAGTCACTGCTTTAGTAATGGATGGGACAACAATTGTTTCTGAGACTGCGTTGACTCCACAGGGTGCTGAATGGAATCCAACCCTTGTTGATTTCAATGCCGATAACAAAACAGATATTTTCTGGCGCAATGCTCAAACAGGGGAAAACAAAGCTTGGTTGATGGATGGCACTACCATTACCTCTGAAACTGCTTTGGATACTTTTGATACAAATTGGACGGCTCAAGCAGGCTTTTTCAATGGTGATACCAATACCGACATCTTGTGGCGCAACAATGTCACCGGTGAGAACGTTGTCTGGTTCATGAATGGTACAACTGCTACTCCTTCTGCGTTACCTACACTGGGTGCAGAATGGCAAATATCTAGCTTTGGAGACTTCAACTTCGGTCTTCAATCTTTTGAGACTGATATTGTTTGGCACAATACTCAAACAGGTGAGAACAAAGTTTGGCTCTTTGATGAAGGAAATGTTGTAACTGATGCTGCGTTACCTACACTTGCTGGTGCAGGTTGGAAATCTGTAATTGGTGATTTCGACGGTAATGGAAACACCGATATTTTCTGGTATAACGAACAAACAGGTGAGAATAAAGTTTGGATTATGGATGGCTCAACTGTAACGAGCGATGTCTCTCTACAAACTCAAAGCCCTGCTTGGAAAGCTAGTATTTCTGACGTTGATGGAGATGGCAAAACTGACATTTTCTGGCGGAACTATGAAACAGGTGAAAACAAGGTTTGGGTGATGAACGGTACAACCTACACTGAATCTCCTCTAATGGCACGTTCTCCAGAGTGGTATACCGCTTAGGGGCTGCTATACCAATTCTCTTTAACTTGCAAGTGAGATTTTGGGAATTGGTACTAGTCAAGAATTAGAAAGATAAAAACTTTTACGTCACGAATGAGTAAGTCGCTGGACATTGTTCTAGCGATTTTTTTAATTTGATTACAACATTGATATATATGGTGGGCAATGCCCACCCTACGTTAGGGTAGAAGATTTTGATATATATGGTGGGCAATGCCTACGTTAGGGTAGAAGATTTTGATATATATAGTTGGCAGTTACCACCATACGTTAGGTTAGAAGGGTTTTTATCTTCCAAAAGGTGTGAATTTTTAAGTTTTAAAAGAGTATTTTTGCTATGGGAAATGTTAGACATATAACATATGCTTTATTGCTTTAGTGTGAACAATCAAAAAATAAAAATAGCAGATGTTACTTTTTAACAGAAACATTTAAAAAAAACAGTTAAAAAAATTATGAACACTAGTCATAAACAAACATTATGTTTGCATCAGAAACCTTAAATTCTATAAGTACTAGTGCATTCTTATCTCTGCCGAACTCCAATAATTCTGCAGCCAAAGATGCTTTAGTAGATACTGCTATGGTTTGGGGGCGCTCGCCACAATCACTACTTGCTGATACGTCATTACTACCGATAACGGCAACAGGACAAAACCCCAATCCCAATCGTCTATTCAGTAATGCTGCGATCGTTCCTGACTTTAATGGCGATGGCAAAACTGACAAATTTTGGCGTAATACCCAAACTAATGAAGTAGCTATTTGGGTGATGGATGGCACAAGGGTAGCAACTGCCGGAAGTCCCAGGCAAATAGACTTCTCTTGGGACTTTGATTATGCTGATTTCAACCGTGATGGCAAAACTGACATCTTTTGGCGCAACACTCAAACAGGTGACAATCTTATCTGGATAATGGATGGGATAAACATTGCCTCTGAAGTTGGTTTGGACAAAATTGCTCCAACATGGAGTGCTAGTATTGCTGAATTCAATGGTGATGGCAAAAGCGATATTTTTTGGCGCAATACTCAAACAGGTGAAAATGCCACTTGGTTGATAGATGGCACTCGAGTACTTACCTCCGCTTTTATAGATTCAGCTGACCTATCCTGGAATTACAGCATTGTTGATTTTAATGGCGATGGTAAGAGCGACATCTTCTGGCGCAATACAGTATCAGGTGAAAATGCTGTTTGGTTTATGGATGGCTCTAATACATCAAGGTATGCCTTATCATCATTAGATCCAGTGTGGGACAGCTACACCCTGGGTGATTTTAACGGTGATAGCAGAACTGATATTCTCTGGCGTAATAGCCAAACAAGTGAGAACGCTGTGTGGCTGATGAATAGTATTTTTATTACGTCAGGTTCTTTACCAAAACTTGATTCGTCTTGGAAATCCAGTGTTGGAGATTTCAACGGTGATGGTAAGACGGATGTTTTCTGGCACAACGAAGCTACTGGCGAGAATACTGCTTGGCTGATGGATGGCACATCAGTTTCTACTTCAGCCTTCTTGCCTACAACTGACTTAGCTAGAAAACCTACCATTGGTGATTTTAATGGTGATGGTAAAACGGATGTCTTCTGGCGAAATTCCGATACTGGTGAAAATTTCATTTGGACTGTGAATGGTACAACTACAACTGAAACTCCTATAGACACAGTTCCCCCAGAGTGGATTGCGTATTAGAAAGTTATGTTGACTAGGCTGTTGATAGTTGGCTAGTAACAGTCAACTATCAATTTTTTTAGAAGTAAAGCCACTAAGTTGGTGGGTGGGAATAAGAACACCTATGTAGCAATGTCAATACGACTTAAATCTTTACCAATGACAGATGACAAAGAACGACCTTAACGAGTTATCTTTATTTGCGCGTATCTATTTAGTGCAAGTTTATCTATCATCGCTACCAAATTTTTGTTCTAAAATAGGCTTGTTTCAAGGTAGAATTTAGCAATGCAGAAAAAACTCGCTTCTAATCGCTTGGAGTTTCAATTAATAGCGATTCATGGATAGTAGTTATATTAAGCGTACAAAACAATAGATACATGGAAAGAACTTGCCTCTTTGGGAAAGTCTTTACGTAAAATTAAATGTATTTTAATCGAAAGTTTACTCTTAGACTGCTAGTGTATTATTAATTCACTTTTTGCTGCAACATTTGAACCCTCCAAAACTTGGATTTCCGGGAGTTGGAGGGGTTCTTTATGGTATAAACAGTAAGGAAGCCCCTTTGCAACCCAATCAAAGTGGATAAGAAAATATATCCCTCTGAGCTTAGCTAACGGTTGCAATGGATTTCGCTAAGTCCTATGGATCGCATGACTCTAAACGATATTGGCTCTCTTCTGAGAATAACCCGGTCTTTCTTACTTGAAGAAGTAGCTCCATTAGCTAACGAGATAGACTGTAACCCAGTTGCTTTATCTCATGCACTACAAGGTCTTGGAACGTTAGGGCTGTTAGCACTAAGAGTCCCGCGCCGATGGAATGGAAAAGAGGTCAGCGAACAGATATACGGTAACTTTCAAGAACTGATAGCTCGATATTCTGGCGCTTTAGCTTTTCTACAAACTCAACACCAAAGTGCTGCTGGTATGCTTGTTGGCAGTAACAACCCCACTCTCCAAGAAAAATACCTTCCCCTTATGGGTCACGGTCAAGTTTTACTGGGTGTTGGCTTTTCTCAGCTACGACGTCAGGGGAAACCTTTAGTTCTTGCAGTACCGGTATCTGGGGGTTTTCTACTTAATGGAGTTGTACCTTGGGTAACGGGTTGGAACATTTTTAGCGAGTTTATTATTGCCGCTACATTGCCTGACGATCGCTCTGTTTTTGGTATAGTCCCTTTGGTGGAAACTTCTCAAGGGTCAGGAGGTAAGATAGCATTTTCATCCCCCGCACAGTTAGCTGCAATGACCTCAACTAATACCGTCACCGCTACTTTAACGGATTGGTTTTTACCCGCCGAAAGTGTTGTTTTCATTAAAGCTGCTGGGTGGATTCATGAAAATGACAAGAATAATGTTCTTCGTGCCACTTTCTTGGCGACAGGATGTGCTCTTGGTGGTTTAGATATTTTGGAGGCAGCTGCAAACGAAAAACTACTACCTTTTATTACCGATGCTTTTGAAGCTCTTCAACAGGAATTGAGCAACTGTCGCAGCGAAATCGCAAAAGCACAACAAAATCCCGGTGTAGAACTGGCAAAAAGACTGCAACTGCGGGCTTGGGCAATTGATTTAGCATCGCGAATATCTCATGCAGCCGTCACTGTTGCTAGTGGTGCTGCTATCTACAGCCATCATAATGCACAACGGGTCTACCGCGAGGCATTGGTGTTTACGGTGACAGGTCAAACTCCTGTTGTTATGGAAGCTACTTTAAAGCGATTGACGCGATCGCAGGGTCGTCAATCCAAAACCATCACCTACACTCGGGCGATACACTTGAGTCACGCGATCGCACCGGGTATTCCACAATGGCAAGGCGATCCGCAAGTAGAATTTGAAACTGTAGCAGAATTACACAAAGACGGATATTACCTGCGGCGTTTTTCTTTAGGAGAACACAGCGCTACTCATCTCAATGCTCCCAACAGCTTTTACCTTCACAGTGCAGGAATTGATGGATACCCAGCCGAGTCACTGATTGTAAAAGCAGTGGCGATCGATATCTGCCAACAAGTGGCGACTAATGCAGATTACGTGCTGTCTGTTGAGGATATTTTGGCTTGGGAGCAACAACACGGTGAAATTCCCTGCCACTGTGTAGTTCTTCTTTACACGGGGTGGCAGGAAAAGTGGTTGGACGAACAAGAGTTTTTTAACCGCGACGTTCGAGGAGGTATGCACTTTCCTGGATTTGGCAGCGATGCCACAAAGTTCCTGCTTCAAGAACGTCAAATTGCTGGGGTAGGAATTGATACTCACGGAGTCGATTCAGGGCAAGACACCACTTTTACAACCAACCGTTTAATATTGGAACAACCGCGTATTGTGTTGGAGAATTTGACCAATTTAGACCAGCTACCACCGACAGGGATGACTCTTGTCATTGGTGTTCTCCGATTGCACAATGGTTCCGGTTCCCCCGCTGCAGTGATGGCGTTGATACCCTAGGGACTGCCAAAAAATCAAGAATTTTTAAAAAATTGACCACCCTCACGGGAGAGCTGGTCGAATCGAACTTAACCCAAGAAAGCTTCCACTTGTGCTGTACCGATATTAAATCCTGAAGTAAACGCAGCGATGCCAAAGACCTGGTTGAGCGTGCTAGCTGCTTCTGGGGTCAGTGTCAAATTTACATCATGGATATTGAGGGGTGAGTGTCCCTCGCCTAAAGAAGTGTTAAAGCTACCGACTTCCACTTCAAACAAGGGGGCACGAGTGACTAAGTCACCGTTAACACTGACAAGCCCGTTCAAAACAGCACGATTGTCCAGATTCGTGATAATGAAATCGGTCAAATCAACAGTTGTCGTTGAAGTGCTCAAGGTTAACCCACCATCATGAATAATATCAATCTTGGCAGAATCAACATCCGCTGCACCACCCGTAATTGGGAAGGCAATAACGTCACCAAAGACATTGGTATTTCCATAGACTGTTGCTTGTACCTGTAGAGCATTTAATGCAGTTACTAGATCGGTACTTAATTGTACAGATGTTTCACCAGCACTAGTTATATCTGAGCTTGAGGTTGAAAAGCATTGTTGAACATCTGTTCCTGCAACGATGTCAAACACTGAATTGGTGCTTGTTTCATCTGACACGGGAACTAGTTGTGTTTCTACTTGAGCAGTACCAATGTTAAATCCTGGTGTAAATGCGGTGACTCCAAAGACTTGATTTAATGTGCTTGCTGCCTCAGATGTTAAAGTCACACCCACATCAAGCAGGCTGAGGGAAGGCTCTTCACCTTCAGTGAATGCCTCCAATCCGCCAACGTTTAAATCAAATAAGGGTGCTCGAACCAATAAGTTACTATCGACACTTACAAGCCCGGTTAGAATAGCGCGATCGCCCAAATTCGTGATGATAAAATCAGTCAAATCGACGGTTGTATGCGCTGTTTTCAAAGTCAAACCGCCGTCGTGGATAATGTCCACTTTGACTAGATCGATGTCTGCCGCACCTCCAGTGATTGGAAAATCTGCAATACCATCACTAATATCTGTGCTGCCAAATCCCTCAACCTGAACTTGTAAAGATGAGAGAGCGTTCACTAAATCATTGCTGAACGCCACGGAAGTTTCTCCACTGCGGCTGCTCTCAAAGCTGCTGTCACTCATACACTATTACCTCTAGTAAACTATGAGAAATTTAGTGAACTGGAAAACGCAGAAATGGTAACCTATACCCAAGGAGAATCGTTTGGGCTAGCATTACCACCATCCAGGAAGAATTGGAATTTCACGATGCCTGTAACCTTGACTTCGAGGTCGTGCTGATATTGAGTTGTGGCTAAATACCACTCCTCCACCTTCAACACTTGAGAAGTCTTCAATCTATTGAGTCAAACCAATAACTGTATGTAGCACACAAAGCAAAGACCCAGTGGGTAACTCTTCTTTGCGTTGAAAGTTTGTAGATACCCTAACTTTATATAAGGGTAACACCATATTAACAATGTATCAAGAATTTTTACATAAATATTGTTTATGATTTTTATTCTCCTATCCCCGTTTTGCTGTGTTGGGTTAAAGTCTCACAAATAACCCATCCGTTGCATCTGTTGCTAATGTTACATTCTATTATTTCATTCACTGCTAACTTGACGATAACAAATAGTACAAGCCACACTTGGAGCAACGCATCGTTAAACCGGAGGTGTACAAAGATGAGTAATGCCTTGACTTGCCGCAATTACATCGCCGGAAAATGGTTAAATGCTACATCGGGAGCTACCTTAGAAAGCCGCAATCCTGCCAATAGCCACGAAGTTGTTGCTACTTTTCCAAGTTCGACAGCAGCTGATGTTAATACAGCGGTGGCAGCTGCCCGCAAAGCATACCGTACTTGGCGACTCATTCCTGCACCAGCAAGAGCAGAATACGTTCAAAGAGTTGGAGAACTCTTGCGCGAGCATAAAGAGGAACTTGCCTTATTAATGAGTCGGGAAATGGGTAAACCACTCACAGAGGCACGAGGAGATATCCAAGAAGGTATCGACTGTGCTTATTACAGCGCTGGTGAAGGGCGACGGCTGTTTGGGCAAACCACACCCTCGGAAATAGGCATAAGAATCAATTCATCAATCACTGCTTGGGGTGGTAATAAGGCAGTGTGAAGAATTGATTGAGCTACAATTTCTGGAGTTAGCATTTTTGAGCGGTCAAAGTTAGCATTGACGGTTTGTGTGTCCCATAATTCTGTATTGACAGATCCAGGGCAGATAGCACTCACACGAATACCGTGGGCGCGTTCTTCTTGTGCTAGGGTTTGGGAAAGAGCGATCAAACCTGCTTTGCTGACACAATATGCACCCCAACCAGAAAATGCTTGCTTTCCAGCGATTGAGGCAACATTGATAATTGTGCCTCTGCCACGAGCCCGCATTCCAGGTAAAATTCCCATAATGCACTGAAAAATGCTGGTTAGATTTATATCTAAGACCATTTCCCAATCTGATAGGGAAGTTTCACTGAGAGTTCCAGTGTAACCAATACCGGCACAATTCACCAAAATATCTATATCCCCAAAATCACTGGCAATGTGTTGTATCTTTTCTTTCACTAGAGAGACACAAGACAAATCCAATGGATAAGCTTTTGCTTCTACTCCAGCCTGCTTTGCAGCTTGACAAACCGCCTGTAACTTTTCTATGGAACGGCTTACTGCGGCAACATCTATACCTGTTTGTGCAAATGCCAAAGCAGTCTCTTTGCCAATTCCACTGCTTGCCCCGGTAATCAAAGCACGTCGTCTTCGCTCAACACTCATGCAGTTTCCCCATTTTTTCGCGGTTATTCAACCGCATCGCCACCCTCATTGTGAAAATTTTTTGGCTCAGAAAAATTAAACAAAGCTAAAAATCCAATTAATTTTTTTTGGCAGATGCTATGCTCCATAGCTAAGGTGACCTTATCTACAGTATTGCGTCCTCTCAGTAACGATATTTGAACTTTCACTCAGAAAACGCCATATCACCCCGATAGTTAACTGTCAGTCAAATGTCCAGAGTCAAATTTCCAAAATGGAATGACTAATGACTAATGACCAAAATTCTGAATGCCTATGGCTTAAAAGATTGTAAAAAATCTTTAAGTGCCACAGGCAATTATAGCACTGCTACTATATTAGTAAATCATCTCTGATTCTACGAATGGGCAACTTCCGTGAAAACACCCATTTTACGGAACTTTTCGTAGCGCATTTGGCGTCGTTCCTGAGGCGTGAAGCGATTCAGATTCTCCAGATTGTCTAACAGAGCTTGCTTGAGAGTAGTGGCAGCTTGTAAGGGATCGGAATGAGCACCTCCAACAGGCTCAGGTAATATTTGGTCGATAATGCCCAAGTTCTTTAAGTCGTGTGAGATAATTTTTAGAGCCACTGCTGCTTGAGGTGCCTTACCCGCATCTTTCCACAAAATGGCAGCGCAAGCTTCGGGAGTCGCAACAGTGTAGACAGAGTGCTCAAACATCAGCAGCCGATCGCCAACACCAATACCCAATGCACCTCCAGAACCACCTTCCCCAATAACAGTGCAAATAATGGGGACATCAAAGCAAAACATCTCCCGTAAATTGTAAGCGATCGCTTCTCCTTGACCTTGATGTTCAGCTTCAACGCCAGCCCAAGCCCCTGGCGTGTCGATAAACGTGATAATCGGCATCCCAAATTTATTAGCGTGTTCCATCAACCGCAGTGCCTTGCGGTACCCACCAGGAGATGCCATACCAAAATTACGAGCAACATTGTCTTTGGTATCGCGACCTTTCTGATGACCGAGCATAACTACGGGTTTTCCACCCAAACGACCCACACCGCCAACTAAAGCAGGGTCGTCAAAGCCACAACGGTCACCGTGCAACTCCATCCATTCATCACTAATTGACTGGATGTAATCGAGAGTACTGGGGCGGCGGGGATGACGGGCAACTTGCAGTCGCTGAGAAGGCGACAGACTACTGAATATTTCCTCTCGCAGTTGCATAGCACGTGCTTCTAGTTGACGAATTTGCCTGGAAACATCGACGCCATTTTCTTCTGCTAGTTGCCTAATTTGCTCAATTCTGGTGGCAAGTTCAGCTAGCGGCTTCTCAAAATCTAACAGTAGCGGTTTACGCTCAGTAGTAGCCATGTTCAGAGTTAATAGTGAAAAGTTGTAAGTGGAGGGTGATTAGTGGTTAGTGGTTAGTCGTTAGTGGTTAACAGGAATTTTTAGCCACTCAACTATAATGTACAGACGCGTCATGGCACGTCTGTACAAATCACCACTGACTAAACTAGCAGTGGTCTAAATCCGTGTTTTACCGACACTTGACCTATCTGCTCCATTTTTTCTACGGTAATCCGATTGCGCCCCCAAGAGAAGTTAGTGTACAACTTCTCAAATTCCAGCAACATTGATTCTGCAAAACAAGCAAACAACTGACGTGCGGGCACCTCCATATTGACAATTTGCATAATTTTCCATTCAATATCAAGAGAGTGCTCTACAATGCCACCATTCAGGACATAAACATCAGGATGCTGAATTTTAGTTGCTAAATTTTTTGGATAGCCGCCATCAATTAGCAAGCAGGGTCGCTTTAGATTCGTTGCCTCAATTTCTACACCTTTAGGCATACTGGCAACCCAAACTACAATATCAGCCTGGGGCAGTGCTTCTTCTAAGGACATGATTTTGCCACGCCCTAGTTCTTCTTGTAGTTGTTTCAATCGGTCTTGATTGCGAGCTATCAGCAAAAGCTCTTTGACATCAGTTTTCGCATCTAACCAACGACAAACTGCACTGCCAATATCCCCAGTTGCTCCACAAACCGCAACAGTAGCCTTTGACAGTTCGATTCCCAAGGCTGTCGATGCTTGTTCCACCTGTCGGCAAAGAATGTATGCCGTATGGGTATTGCCTGTGGTGAAACGTTCAAACTCCAATTTAATATTGCGGACTTGTCCAAACTGCTCTAAGTTAAAGTTTTCAAAAATAATTGAGGAAAACCCGCCTAAAGCTGTGATATTTATGCCATGCTTTTGCGCGTGAGCCATAGCATTGAGGATTTTGCGTGTCGCTGCTTTGATACGACGAGTTGCCAGCATTTCTGGCAAAAAACATGACTCTACGTATTGCCCTTCAATTTTTTGACCCGTAATACTGGTAACAGTAATGTGATCGACGATTTGGGGCGGGGCACTACACCAAAAATCTAAACCCTGATCGGCATATTCCGGGTAGCCTAAGTATCTGGCTACCGCCTGCGCGTGTTCTAAACTAGTAAGGTGTCCTATTAGACCAAACATGAACTATTGTGTTGTGCGTATCCTTCGTCAAATGGTGAATGATTGGATGCTAGTTGGTAATGGCTAATAACTAATTCTTTTTTGATTAACGGTTAGCCATTAGCCATTAGCCATTAGCCACTTAGTTTAAGCTGCTCTAAGCCCGTAAGCTGACAAGCGCATAATATCACGGGTAGTGAAGCCAATGTTACCAAGAGCTTCTCCGTACTGAATCATGAAGTCTTCCACCAAAGCTTCTTTTTCCATTGCCAAGTTATGAGCATCATCCTCGACTTGGTTGAGCATTTTCCAGACAATGGGGAGGTTTTGGCGGTTTGCTTCCTCAAATTCGGCTTTTGATGCTTCAAAATGTTCTTTCAACCAAACTTCACCAAAATTCAGGTGACTGTATTCGTCTTTAACAACGCCCTCGGTGATTTTACGAGCAAAGTCATCGGCAACTGGAATGTAAATGTTGTACGCGGCGATCGCAAAACATTCAATAATTAAAGACTGAATGAGCAAGCAGGTCACAACTTTACCTTCAGCTGCCGCTTGTTGAAAATTGGAGTGCAATTCCGCAAAGAAGTTGCGAGCAAATTGCATATCGGGTGCTACCGCAAGATTGCGTCCACAAGCTTCAAAACCTTTCTTGTGGCGACTTTCCATTTTAGACAGACGAATGAGTTCATCCTTATGTTCTGGCAGCAGTTCAGCGAGTTTCAAGTAATTTTCGTGAGCTTCTTGTTCTCCTTCAATCACAATCGCATTAATGCGGCTGTATGCGTCCTTGTACACTTCGCTGTGAAAATCAATTTCAGATTGAGCTGCGAGCTGCTGCATGGTACTGTTCACTCCTGTGATGTGAATCTTTTGATACCAGATTTTATGAAACCTCAGCCCTCGGCAGTTATCAGTCAGCTTGAGAAGCTGAAAACTAACAACCAATAGCTGATAGCTTGTTTGGTAACTGTGGTTTAATGTAACTTAACAAGTCTCTATGTTATAGATTAGCCTTTGCTGGCAGTATTATTTCAAGCTAGTCCATAGGAGATGTCAGGAATTAAGGGAGGAGATAAGGAAGATGAGGAATATCAGGGGTACACGGACAGGAGATTGCTAAATGTTGGATACTGACACAATGACAAATCCAAAATCTACAATCCAAGCTCCACAGTCCCGAGTCCCTTGGAGCCAAGGAATACTGCTACTAGGGGCAGCGATCGTCCTGCTGCCCCTCATAGTGGTTTTCTTGACATCCTTTGCTCCTTCTGGATCTGCTCTTCAATTCTTACCTAACAGTGGTTGGTCTTTCGCAAATTACCAAGAAGCTTGGTCGCGAGGTAAATTTTTACTGGCATTCCTCAATTCTACCCTAGTGGCACTAGCAGTGACTGCCTTTCAGATTGTTACATCGGCACTTGCTGGTTATGCCCTAGCACGGTTGAAGTTTACTGGAAGGCAAATACTCCTCCTCATCGTCCTGGCAACGTTGGTGATCCCCTTCCAGTTGTTGGTGATTCCTGTCTTTCTGGTATTAAAGTGGGGACACCTGATAAATACCTACTGGGCGCTGATTTTACCAACAGCTGCCAATGGTTTTGGTATTTTCTTACTCCGGCAGTATTTTTTAAGCATTCCTGTAGAGTTAGAAGAAGCCGCCGCCATTGACGGCGCAAACAGATGGCAAATTTTATGGCAGATTATGTTACCTCTCGCCCGTCCTGCTTTGGTAACCCTGTTTTTATTTACCTTTATCGGTGAATGGAACGATGTTTTTAAACCGTTGGTATTCACAACGCGGCCGGAATTGAGGACGGTGCAATTAGCGTTGGCAGAATTTCAGGAGCAATTTACAAATAACTGGCCCCTCATGATGGCAGCGGTGACTATAGCAACCGTGCCAGTGATGCTACTCTTCCTCATCGGTCAGCGCCAGTTCCTACGGGGGATCGCTACAACGGGAATTAAGAGTTAACAAAATAGCTTTCTTCTTACTGGAAAACAATACCCTAGTGAGAGTTAAAGCTCAACTTTGTACCCTGTATCACAGCCTACACCTGATGTAGTACTGGTAAAATGAAAAAATGCCCCTCATGTAGAAGGGCATCTATATTTTTGGACTAAAAGCTGGTGGTCTCTCTGGATTGCCAGTTTTTAAATTTGTGGTGGAGAACTACCGCCATTACGGTCTCGCAAGTAATTCAGTATTTGATTAACTGAATTACGTAATTCTTGACGGTCTATTGCGGCTTGCTCTGCTAAGGTCTTAACGTTTTCGGTCAATTGCTGAATATTAGCTACCAGTACATCGATGTTACCGTCATGTTCGGCTACTTTTTCACCAACGTTGACAAATAAAGTTTCTAATCTACTTAAACGTTCTTCTATGGTTGGTTGATTTGTAGTCATAGTTCAATTCCTCCATCAAAATCATCTGGGTTATCAACATCAATCACAATAGCTTCTTGTGGCTGTTTTATCTCATTTTGGTTTACTTGGCTGATTGATTCTACTGTGGTCATTATTGGCTGCTTACCATCTAAATACCTGAGATAGAATCCTATGGCATCTTCTATAAACTTTGCTACTGGGATATCTAACGCTTGTGACAACTCCTCAACTTTGGATTGTTGATACTTTTTAATCCTGACTTTATCAATAGTCATTACATAACCGCTATCTTCTCCCCAGTCTCAGATTTCTTAAACTTCACCCCAACTTCGATACTTCGATTAATCACGTCCTTACTGGGTGGTTGCTTGATTAACGCTTTCAGGTTGGAGTTAACAGCAATTTTCTCAATCAGGTATTCAGCACCAAAATCCTTAACAACAGGTTCACCAACAATTTCTGAGTTAAAGAAGCGAGTGATAGACGTGTTACCACCGCCAATGTCGCAAATAGTTACCGCACCATCAAGGTTTTGACTCTTTAAAGCTGCTGCACCTTCTGGGTACACTGCATTGATTTTGATTTGTACCAATACGGGTACACCAGCTAACTCTACTTTTTGACTACCCTCGTTCTTGCGGATAACTGGCTCATGGCGTTTAACGTCGTTACAGGTCACAGTGACTTCAAAAGCCATCTCTGGGTTGACTTGTGGCAAGTGAGCTAGTGTACCGAGAAAATCGTTTAATCATTCGTTTCCTGAATCTGCAGGCGGATAGTGCGTTCACCAGGACCCCCAAGGTTTAATTCCATGACTTCGCTCCCCAGTGGTTCCAAACATTCAAGTAGCGATCGCAATTGCGGTGTACTTGCACCAGTATCTACATAAAGGCGGTCTGCTAAATTACCAATCCGCTTCCAAGTCATGTACAGCTTGCCAATCATCTGTTCTAACTGAGATGCTTGATTGACCAAATCCGCAGCGACGCTCAAACACCCAACTCTTTGAGCTTCTATCAGTGCTGTTTCAATGTCAATTTCTTCAGCAGTCAGGGCTTGAACTTGGGCTGCTGCTTTCAAATATTTTGCCAAGTTACGGGCTTCTGTGGTTGCTTGCTTGATAGTATCTAAATCGGGATTTTGAGCTATTTCCCTTTGGATCGCGTTTTGATGTGACTCTGGTAGTTTCTCCATTTCTTTAACCAGAGGCGCGATATAACGAGGAGGCAAAGCATTTTCTGCTGCCTTGGTTTTCACTGGTTCGGGTAGCAAATCGGAAGACATTGCCGTCCACTCATCGGTAAGCTGACGAACCTCACGCCTGGTGATGCGATCGCCGTTTTGCGCTGCTTCTGTTACCATCTGTTGGACTTCCGGGACGGCTTTAGCAGTTTCTACAAATGCCCGTTTGCTAAAGTTGTTGATAGCCCCTGGGTCTAGTTTTCCTTCTTCTAAAAGAGTATCAGCGCTGTTGGCAAGTTGAATCAAAGCATAAGCTTGGCTTTTGCTGATGTCTCGTTCTTTGAGCCATTTCAGAAAACCCGTACCCCGTCCGTCACCGTCTTTTTTTTCGCGATCGCGCACAGCCCGCAAAATTCGCCCCCGCCAAATATCAGTTTGCAAGTCAAAGCGATTGCATACCTGCCAAGCGACTTCCAGTTGTTGAAGAAATTCAATTTCGGGAATTTCTTCGTCTTCTGGATTCGGCAGTTGAAAGTCAAAATCCGCTGGCTGTTGCAGAAGCGCTGCCAAGTCATTTATAGAGTCGTTATATTGCACGATACATAAGTCTATTATTCTATGCGCGGTTTATTATACACATTCTGCGGATGCAGAATCTGTACTTAACTGGCTATGTTACTATGTAGACTTTTAAAGTACTGAAATTCCTAGTTTTATCTCTCGCTATCCCTTCGCAGCAAATAATCTAAAATCCGATCTAGTCTTTCCACTGCTGCATTTGTGGAGGCTTGTTGTTCAGTCAGTTGTTGCTGTATCGCCGTCAGTCGTTCCATGTTTTGAGCCAACTGTCCTGTATTTTGAGCCAACTGTCCTGTATTTTGAGCCAACTGTCCTACACTTTCAAGGGTTGAGCGTTGGGTCTCGATAATGGCTTGTTGGGATTCCGCTAGTAGTGAAACTTGCTGCTCAACGCGATCGACTCTCCCAATAAAAGTGTCCATAGACCGAGCTAATTCTAACTGAGACGATGTTAAGAATTGAGTCGTCTGTGAGAGTTGGGCAATCTGTTGGCTGTTAGATTCAAGCAATGCTTCTATACGGTCAAGACGGTTGGGATCTGAATAAGTCATGGTCTTTAGAGCAATTGTACTAAATCAGCTAAATTAGATTATAAATTGTGGGATTGACATCCCCTCATAAGTAACTAAGGAATAGACTTAACGCTCAAACGGTCTCATTCCCTAAGCTTTTACGTTAGCCTAGAAAAATGTAAGTAAAATTCACAAATCAAAGTATCCCTTGACAAAGAAACCTTTTTCTTATCAAGGCTATAAGATAAATCTATAAAATATGAACCAAGTAGACTACCTCCGGATTAGTTTAATAGACCGCTGTAATTTTCGCTGTCAATACTGTATGCCAGAGGGAGCAGAACTTGACTATATCCTCAAACAGCAGTTACTGACAGATGAGGAACTACTAACCCTTCTCAAAGAAGTATTTATCCCTGTTGGATTTACCCGGTTTCGTTTGACGGGAGGGGAACCGTTATTGCGTCCCCGTGTTGTGGACTTGGTCAGGGAAATCGCCTCTCTTCCCGAAACCCAAGACCTTTCGATGACTACAAACGGCTTTTTACTCGCCCCAATAGCGCAAAATCTTTATGACGTCGGTCTGCGGCGAATCAATATTAGCTTGGACTCCCTCGATCCAGAAACCTTTAACTATATTATTGGCAGTCGCGGACGCGGGCGGTGGGAACAAGTGTGGGATGGCATTCAAGCTGCTTATCGTGTGGGTTTTGACCCGTTGAAGTTAAATGTGGTGGTGATCCCAGGCGTTAACGACACCGAAGTTCTAGATCTTGCCGCACTGACAATTGACAAGCAGTGGCACGTCCGGTTTATTGAGTTTATGCCAATTGGAAATTCCGAGTTATTTGGGGATCGCGGTTGGATACCTTCTGAAGAGTTACGGCAAAGAATCCGCGATCGCTGGGGCTTGACTGAATCTCAAATTCGTGGTAATGGTCCTGCTGATGTGTTTCAAATTCCGGGTGCAAAGGGGACACTGGGATTTATCAGTCAGATGTCGGAGTGTTTTTGCCAAGAACTCTGTTCGTGTTCTTGGAGTCGATACAGATTTAGACAATCATATTGCTATTCTATCTGTTCTAGAAATCGCAGCTAATGACGAGGTTGTTGAAGTTGCACGTCACTTCATCAAACAAACCCATCATACAAAGCTTAGGAAGAGAGATTTAGGACTCATAGCAATCCGAATGAAAAAAACTGGAATAGTACATAAAGGCTTCTGTAGCAAGAGATGGCAGAAAATCTCTCTTAGAGAGAAAGAAGCAGGTCTCGCTATCGCAAGACAAATCGTGGAATTTGCCAAGCACTGGCAATGTAGCGTTATTTGTTTTGAACATCTCAAAAATCTCACTCCTTGTAAAGCTAAGTATTCCAAGCGTTCAAACCAGAAGCGAGCATATTGGTTAAAATCGAAGGTATTTCATGAGGTCAATCGCATTGCATTCCAAGATTATGGAATTCTCACAACTCGCGTCAATCCCAGACATACTTCTCGTTTAGACCCTTGGGGGCAGGAACTAGCACGACTCAATAATTACAGTGGGAAATTAGCCATTAATTTAATTAAAGAAGGTAAGTTAGAAAATTCTTACCAAAAGGGTGCTAATTTTGTAGTTAATGTTAATACCTCCTACTCGGCTCATTCAGGTTTGAACGCTGCTAGAAATATCGGATTAAAAGCAATATTACGTCACAGAACTAACGCAGTCTTCGTACTGCGGAAAGCCTTTGAGAGTAATCTTATGGGTATGTGTTAATCCAAAGAGAGGTAAGCTTCGACCACGATTAACACGTTGGGCTTGGGTAGACTGCCCAATTATTCCTACTAAACTACGTTATCTATGTGGTTGGTTCTGGAAACCGCTTGCTACTAATAACGACTACAGAGGAGTACAAGAAAGTGAACGATGAAAAACCAGTAATTCCTACGTTTTACTACGTTTTATCGACTACTCATTATTGTCTGATACCAAGGACAAAGGACACATGACTAAGGACAATCAACCTTAAATATTCTATTACAATGAGAAAGGTTACATAATATAACATTTTTTTCATCATGCAGGTAACGACAGCCCCTTCTACAAATCCAATTCCCGGACAGTATTGGCAGTGGCGAGGGCACAACATTTACTATGTAAAAGCAGGAAAAAAGCAACCTCAACGTCCTGCCATATTATTGGTACACGGCTTTGGTGCATCTACAGACCACTGGCGTAAGAATGTCTCGGGGCTGTGTGATGATTTTGAGGTGTTTGCGATTGACCTTCTGGGGTTCGGACGTTCAGCCAAACCTAAATTGGCATACAGTGGCGACCTGTGGCGCGACCAACTTTACGATTTTATTACTGAAGTGGTTGGTCAGAAAGCAGTTTTGGTAGGCAATTCCCTTGGTGGTTATGCAAGTTTGTGTGTTGCGGCACAATGTCCCGATGCAGCCGCAGGTTTGGTATTACTTAATAGTGCAGGTCCGTTTAGCGAAAATCAATCTTCTTCCGAACCACAAGCTTTACAAGCTGAAATTGAGCCTCCGAAACCAAACGAACAGTTGCAAAAACTGCTAGGTGAAGTTGTTAAGTGGATATTCCAACAACCTTTAGCCCAGTTTCTTTTGTTTCAGTACATCAAACAAAAGTGGGTCATTCGTCAAACTTTAGAGAAAGTGTACCTTGATAAAAGTGCAATTACAGATCGACTTATAGAAGAAATTCATCGCCCTGCTTGCGATGCAGGTGCTTTTGATGTGTTTTCCTCTGTATTTAACACTCCCCAAGGGGAAAAAGTTGATGTTCTCCTGCAGCAATTAACGTGTCCTCTGTTGATGCTGTGGGGAGAAGCAGATCCTTGGATAAATGCAAGACAACGTTCCAAGAAGTTTCGACAATATTATCCCAATCTGACAGAACATTTCCTGAATGCCGGTCATTGTCCTCATGATGAAGTTCCAAATTTGGTAAATCCACTTTTGCGTGATTGGGTTTTGTCGAATCAGTCTTAAAACTCGAAAACCTGGTCAGAGGGACCAGGTTTCTAACGCTTGTAATAAATCAAATCGATTTTACTTCTGAAGAATCAACAACTAGGGTGGACAACACGTTGAGCAAACTCAGCATTTTTTCGTTTTTCCGCTTTGGGATCTGGTTTCGCCTACTGATTTTGGCGCTTTACCACTTTGCATAATTCCTATGCTGACATTTGCTTGGGCTGATGACCGGAGACACCTTATCATTTGCCCGATTGAGTTTGGTTTTGCTTTGTTTGGTGTCCTATTTATTAAGATATCACCCTAATCTGAACTCGCCAGTGTTTGTTAACCCAAGTTAACAAGTTGTTAAAGTTCTCAAAACTACCAATCCCACATGAGTGGGCTTTTATCCAAGAAATCGGTCACAATACGCCCAATAGCATCAATTTCTTGAAGTTCTTCGGCAGAAAGTTGAACGGAAGCTGCTTTTGCGTTTGCTTGTGCTTGTTCTGGGTATCTTGCACCGGCAATCGCATGTGCTTGTGGTTGGGCGATTAACCAAGCCAATGCCAATTGAGCAAGGGTAGCTTGGTGACGTTCAGCAATAGGGCGCAATTTATCTAAAGCTTGCTGCGCTCGTTCAAAGTTTTCTCCCTGGAACAGCTTATTTTGAGAACGGTTATCTTGTGGGTCGAATTTATGACCGCGCTCAAATTTGCCTGTCAGCAATCCCTGGGCTAAAGGTGAATAGGCAAGGATGGAAATATTGTTTTCAATGCAATAAGGCATGGCATCCTGCTCTACATATCGCCAAAATAACGAGTAAGGCAGCCAAGGTCGTGGTGGTACACTAACAGTCAACGCCTCAGAGAAAGTGGAACTCAGCGGAACTTCATCCATTGACAAGACAAGCGGCTTATTTGCTCAGACTTTAAGTACTGCAGATGCAGGTTCAATAATCATTAACACGCGGCAGCTGATTGTTAAGGATGGAGCGCAGGTTACAGCTGGTACTAATGAGGATAGTCAAGGGAATGGTGGAATTTTGACTATACAAGCCTTAGATAAAGTTGAACTTAGCGGCACAGCACCCAACGGTCAAGGTGTTAGTGGCTTGTTTGCTCGGACGAGAGGGAGTGGTCGTGCAGGAGACTTAACGGTGACTACCAGGAAATTAATTGTTCGGGATGGCGCACAAGTCACTGTGAGTAGTTTAAAGTTAGGAGCCGCAGGTAATCTTACAGTGAGAGCCAACTCCATAAGTCTGGATAACGGAGCCATTGTAGCTCAAACCAATTCTGGCAATGGTGGCAATATTACCCTTGAAAATCTAGATTTATTATTAATGCGAAGCAACAGCTTGATATCTGCTGCTGCTCTAAACCAAGCAAATGGTGGCAACATTAGAATCAACGCTCTTGATGGCTTTATCGTCGCTGTTCCTCAAGAAAACAGCGATCTCCTCGCCAATGCCTTCCAAGGAAATGGAGGTAACATTAACATTACTGCTTCTGGTATCTACGGGCTGGAGAATCGCACTCAGCAGTTCTTAGATAACAACATAAGTGAGATTAACGCCAGTTCTCAATTGGGTGTAAATGGCAGTGTTGAAACTAACAACACCGATATCAACCCCAGCCAGGGATTAGTAGAACTACCTGTCAATTTGGTAGATGCTTCGCAACAAATTGCTACTGGTTGCAATTCTATTGGAAAACAAAGAAGGGGTTCTTTTATGGCTGTAGGACGCGGAGGACTTCCTGAGAGTCCCACAGAGCTATTGACAGGCGATGCAGTGCTTGCTGATTGGGTGACACTCTCTGAGGTTGCAAAGGAGCAAACGCCTCTTCCAAATCCGTTGCCACCTAGAAAAGGTAACGTAGAATCTCATTTTGCCACTTCTGCCACTCAAATTGTAGAAGCATCTGGTTGGGTGATTGATGCTAATGGGGATATTGCGTTAGTGGCTCAAGCACCGACTGCGAACAAATCTGAGTTTAACCCCTACTTAACGCACGACAGTTACGGGTGTTCCAATACTCACCTGATTAAATAATTCCTCAACATCCTTGTTGTACATCCGAATGCAACCATGTGAGGCTGCAGTACCCACCGACTCAGGATTTGGAGTTCCGTGAAACCCAACCCAATTTCTACCGTTTGTCCAAAATCCAATCCAGTAGTTTCCAAGAGGGTTTTTTGGATCTCCACCTGGAATAGCTTTGCCCGTCATAGGGTGTATCCAAGTTGGATTGACCAACATATCTCGGACTCGGAAAGTGCCAGTAGGTGTTTCCCAACCCCGACGTCCTACAGCGATTGGGTAACTTTTAATTGGATTTTTTCCTTGATAGAGTGTGACTTGACGGCGGCTAAGATTTATCTTTAAGTGCATGGGCGGAGTCAGAGAATCAGTGATATCGGTATCAATTGGTTCAGTGACTGAATTATTCAAAGACTCTTGATTATTAAAAGATTCCTCGGAAGCTAATGAAATTTCAGGGCTGAAACACAAAGAAACAACACCCAATAAAAAAAATATCTTAAATAATTGCTTAAACATCTGAGTTCTTTTCCAATCAAATTCCCCAGAAATAAATTTTGAGCTAATAGTTTACATGAGTAAATACTACATTAGGTAGATAATGACTAACCCTCAAAATAAGCCCTTCAAGAATGGGTGAGAAGCCCATCTTACAAGGAAATGCTAATGCACACAATTAGACCCAGCACTCTACTCAAGTTTAGGTTTTTGTGTTGAGCTATTTAGGTAATGCAAGTTAATAAATAAGAGCAAGGGTAAAAAATCAAGACCTTTTTTACCCTCTAATCTTACTTTGTTCAGGATGTGTAAAACTTGTTAAGCCCTGTAGAATTTACCAAAGTGCTCTAACGCCTCCATTAGTATTTTGTCCATCTGTTGTGTTGCTACCACCTGTATTTTGTTGAATGTCGTTGTTGCGCTGATTTAAATTCTGCTGAGAGCCAGTTGGAGAATTGTACTGCTGAGAGCCGCTAGTCCCGTCACTGGGATACTGCTGAGAGCCGCTAGTCCCGTTACTGGGGTATTGCTGAGAGCCACTAGTCCCGTTACTGGGGTATTGCTGAGAATCAGTAGTTCCATTATTGCGGTACTGCTGAGAACCGGTAGTCTCGTTATTTTGATTTTGTCGCACCCTATCCATATAATTGCCACCCGTAGGTTCCGGTGCTAGATCTTGATTATTTTGGTTTTGATTATTTTGGGTTGGATTATATTGCTGCGTGCCGCTAGTACCGTTATTTCGATTTTGATTCATCCTCTGCACGGAATCACCACCTGTAGGTTCGGGTGTTTGGCTTTGACTATACAACGTATCTACAGGAGCTTCACTAACTTTTACACTACGAGAGCTAGAATTAGGCATCGCAAACGCTGGTAGACTCAGTAAAACGCTAGCACCGACGATTCCCACACTACTAGTCAATATTTGGAATAAATTCTTTTTGTTGTTTCCGTTCATTGGTATCTCCTTAACCTTCATGTAAAAAATTTTCAGAAAAGATTTAGTTGTTGGTTTTGCACACCCTATGGCAATACTTCAAAATTTCCGTTGAAGTATTGAAGCCCTTATTGTTATTTACTTCTAAAAGTTAACTCTGTTACCAAGCAGACTCGTCTATCTAAAGCATGGTCTGATGTAACACCATAATGCGAGATTAAATCCAAGCTTTTTTACCTATAAAATTAGAATTTATCTAACTAAATGTAGATGTTTTCTCGTAAAATACTACTTTATCTAGCTATTGGTATTATCCATATTAAAGTTGATGTCTATGAAGGATCTGACTCTCACTTATAATGCGCTGAAAGAATGGGCTGTTGCTATCGACGCCTTAGAAAGTGGCAAAACAATTATGCTGCTTCGCAAAGGGGGTATCCACGAACGGGGCGGAAGTTTCCAAGTTGCTCACAAGCAAGTTTTGCTCTACCCAACTTACGAACATCAACAACCTGTTTTATTAAAGCCAGAGTATGCCAGTTTGGTCATTCCAGTCACATCCGGTTGGCATCCAGACACAGTGCGTATTGGCAGTTGGGCTGAGATTACTGATATTTACCCAGTGAGTGAGGAATCGATTGTAAAAGCTTTAGAGCCATTTCATATTTGGAGCGAGTCCTTTGTGAGCGATCGCCTCAAATGGAAACCGCGAGTGCCTTTGTACGTTTTGCTGTTAAGGGTTTACAAACTACCTCAAGCACGAGAAATTCCTTATCGCAGCGAATATGGGGGCTGCAAGTCATGGATTGACTTGGTTGAATCAATTTCGCGGCACGGCGCAGAACCTGTTTTGTCTGACTTAGAGTATAACGAGCTAGTAACAGAGATTAGCAGCATCGTAATGCCACAGTCAATATAAAGATAAAATTTAGAATTTTATTTTGTGTTGCCTACTTTCAGAAAACGTACTTAAAAAGTTTCTACAAGAGAATAATAAGCATAGACTGCAGCACTGCTAATTGGGAGAAATTCCTACTTTTTTTAAGTATTAGCATCTGTCTTAAAGCACTTTTATGCAAAACTAACAACTGAGGTATATAGTGCCTTGTAGAAAAAAGTGGGTATGTGAGGGATAGATGTTAGGAAAGTTTAATAAACAAATATATTTCTATTGCGATCCCAGACAGGGCGTATTAGAAGGAGACAAGTTGCAGCATTGTTTGGTATGTTTGGCAGAAGGTTTCAGGGATTTGGGAATACCGTTCTTCTCCAACGTGAATTATTGGCGAGAATTCCCTGAGGAAGAATATCTTGTTCGTCACAATCCAGACATTACACCTGATGATTGTTGTGTTGTGATTTTGCCAAGTAATTGGTACACTGTAGACCTTCCTTTACCAGAAAATTTATTTCACCCCAAGAGAAAATATATTACGGTTTACATAGATGGTGAAGATAGCGATCGCACATACATTGACAGACCGGAATTCAAGCAGTTCGATTTTATATTTAGAAATCACTTTAATCAGAATTTAAATTACGGAGAGAATTTTTATCCCTGGGCATTTGGGCTGAGCGATCGCATACTTAGAGAGCTTCAAGAGGTGCCAAATTTCCAAGATAAAAAAAGGCAGCTGCTACTCAACTTTAGGCATTGGAAGTCTAACACTCATTCAGTCAGACAAATCATTTGCAGTCAACTTATCCCCCGAATTGAAAAGATTTTGCCAGTCGATAACTATGTCGATAATGACATACCAACAGACCTCTATCATTACCATCAATGGGAACAATCGGGTAAACGTCACTACCCAAATTACTACGAACGCCTCAAGAATTCTGCTGCTTGCGCTGCCTTTGGTGGATTTTTTGTCCTTCCTTGGTTTAAGAACCCAGGAAGTTTGATGAGCCGTGCTAGTAAACGCATTCTCACCAAGCTGAAATTAAAGTCAAACACAATTTTGCAATGGGATAGTTGGAGGTTTTGGGAGTCATTAGCTGCCGGCTGCGTTACCTTTCATGTAGATTTTGAAAAATATGGCCTTGCTCTCCCCGTCATGCCAAAGAATTGGGAGCATTATATTGGTATAGACTTAGACAACGTACAAAAAGCAGTAGACAGAATAGCTGACCAACCAGAAATTCTCGAAAAAATCGCCACACAAGGAAGGCGCTGGGCACTTAAGCATTATAGCCCTGTCCCTACTGCGATCGCTTTTCTGGAAACAATTGGATATCGTCAAGAGCAACCAAAAGTGGCTCAAAGAGCTATCTACTAGCTATCAGTATTCTGTAAACCATTGGTTTACAGATCGACTCTAAAGGTTTGCCCTTCCACCGTCACCTCGTCACCCGACACTAATTTCCGTCCTCGTCGGGTTTCGAGTGTACCATTCACTTTGACATCACCCGCCTGAATCAATAGCTTAGCTTGTCCTCCTGTCGGTGCTATACCCACCAACTTTAAAAACTGGTCGAGCTTAATTTTGCCATCGCTTGTGTTCATGATCGACAATGTCAAGAGAAATACACAATTTTAAATTATATTACAAATTTTAACTTTAATAGATTAGGCAATGAGATCCTTGGTGGGCAATGTTTCACAATACCAAACACTGCCTTTCTGGTCAGATGTGGGGCTTCTCGTGGATTAAGCTAAGATAAAGACAAAATTTAACTCACCCAACACTTGTATAAACTACTGTCAAGAAACTTGCTTTATACACGGTTATTTCGTCCATCTCAGGTTGTAACAGCAACGGTCGTTCTCACTTTGTTTTTATTTATTCCTCAAGCATGGCTAGCTTGGCAAGCTTACGAGAACTTTAATGACATTATTAACAATGAATTTCGACTCCAAACCTTGAGTGACAAAATTGTTTATCTTGATGAAGTGCTAACAATGTCAGCGCGTATGGCAGTTGTGACAGGTGATTCAAGTTGGGAAAAACGATATCGTCTATTTGAACCTCAATTAAACGCAGCCATTAAGGAATCCATTAAACTAGCTCCCCAAGCTTATACAAACGAGGCTGCCATCAAAACCGATACTGCCAATCAACGTTTAGTAGAAATGGAGTACCAATCTTTTGATTTGGTCAGGCGAGGTCAAAAAGAAAGAGCACAGGCAATATTATCCAGTCGGGAATATGAGATAGAGAAACAAAAATACGCTGCAGGTGTTGCCAGCAGAAATCGCACAATTGCGCTTCAGCTACAAAAGAAATTTGTTCATTACCGCAATTATCTATTTTTGTCAAGCTTTGGCTCCCTTGTGAGTTTAGCAATGCTTATTCCTGCATGGCTGTCAGTTTTACGCTTGCTACAAGGATATTTAAAATCCCAAAAAAATGCCAAGATTGCTTTAGAAAAAACCAATCAAGAGCTAGAAATTCGAGTTGAAAAGCGGACAAAAGAATTGAGAGACAAAAATCTTCACTTGCAACAAACCCTGCAAGAACTGCAACAAACCCAAGGACAGCTGATTCAAACGGAAAAAATGTCTTCCTTGGGGCAAATGG
>NZ_BAAFZH010000069.1:0-90927 GCF_054684315.1 Scytonema sp. NUACC21
GGCTAGGACTGAGAGATGTCCCTCTTAAGAAGGATGTCATGAAATATAAAGGATGAAGTTCAAAAGAGCGATCCCTCATTTACCCTTCACGCTTTAAGCTTTTATCCTTCCATAATGATAAGCCCCAAAATTGGTTCCTCCGCTCCGAACTTGCTCCAAGAGAACGCTGTGTTTGGGACAAAGGACGGATTAGGCAAGACTGATTTAGATTTGTTAAGAATTTAACGTGTAATCGTAACTTAAGTCAAGCTCTTTTGAGAATAACTTCTTCCACGGAACAAGCATTGGCACACTCCAAAACTTTCTACCGCAAACTATACAGCCCTAAACTCAATTACTGACCGATGCCTTATCAAGTCAACATTTCTAAATATGAACACTGCTTAGATTACATTCTTGGCAGAGAAAACTCTTAACTCCTCAATATAAGTTTACAATACTATGATGGTAGTATAATAGTAAATTCCGTACCCTCTCCTAATACAGACTGGCAAGTTATTTGACCGCCGTGCTTGTCCACTACTATTTGATGACTGATAGACAATCCCAAACCACTCCCTTTGCCAACGGCGTTATTGGTAAAAAATGGGTCAAAAATTTTACTTTTCACATCCTCTGTCATACCTATACCATTATCCGCAATGCGAATCGCCACTTGCTTATTCTCCTGTCTGAATTCAGTACGAATCCAAATTGTAGGATGGGCTGTCCTGGAAACTTTTTGACCTACACCTTGTAATAAAGCATTAATCGCGTTAGTCAGTAAATTGAGAAACACTTGATTTATTTCTCCAGCATAACACTCCACTTTTGGTAAGCTGCCATACTCCTTAATAACTTGGATAGATCCTAACCTTTGTTGAAGAATCATCAAGGTATTGTCAATTCCTTCATGAAGATTGACATTTTTAATTGTTGCTTCATCTAATCGAGAAAAATTCCGTAAGGATTGAACAATATCTCGAATGCGGGCTGCACCATTCCATATAGAATTTAAAACTTTGGGAATATCTTCTCGGACATACTCCAAATCTATCTCCTCGGCTTTTTCAAAAAATTTTGGTGGAGGTTGTGAAGTTGTTTCGAGAGAAATATCAATTAATTCTAATAAAGATTCAATATAGTTTGATATATGAGCTATATTGCCATAGATAAAATTAATAGGGTTATTAACTTCATGAGCAATCCCGGCAACTAACTGTCCTAAACTAGACATTTTTTCATTTTGGATCAGTTGTAATTGAGTACGACGCAATTCTTCTAAAGCATTTTTTAACTCTTGAGTTCTTTGGGTCACACGTGTTTCCAAAGTTTGGTAGAAACGAGCATTTTCTAAAGAAATTGCAACTAGAGAGGCAATCACTTGTAAAACCTCTAATCTATCTTGAGTAAAAGCACCCTTTATTAAGTTGTTTTCTAAATATAAAATTCCCATCATATTGCCTTTATTAAGAATCGGCAAAACTAGAATAGATTGAGGTTGATTGTGAATTATATATGGATCGAAATTAAATTGAGGATCGCTTATCGCATCGTCTAAAACCAGGTGTGCTTGAGTACAGCTTACATATTTAGTAAGAAACTTTGATAGAGTATCGCACTCATTAATGGGCAGAGATTGGCATACTTTAATATTGCCTTCACTCGTTCTTGAAGCTTCTATAAATAAGTTCTCGTCTTTCTTTTCTATAAAAAATATTTTTTGAGCACCTGCATTTTCACAAACAAGGTACATAAATTTTTCTAGCAAATGCTCCAGAATAATTTCTCCGGAAAGTGCTTGCGATACTTTTAAAATTGTTGAAAAATCAAAATAATGAGTATTCCTAATGCTAGTTGAATTTTGACTTGTAATAGTAATATCTTGAGAGGGTGAGTTAATTTTTTTTATACATAAGTCAGGATAAGACGACTCTAATTCTTGAACTTTAGCTGTAGCACCCCATTTTCTATAACATTGATAAGCTTTTTTTATATATATTTTTGCAAACTCTGGTTTATTTTTACCGAACCAAAACTTTGCCGCCAACTCATTTGCTAAAGCCTCATTTTGAATAAATTCCCACTCTCTCGCGGATTCAATAGCTCGATCGTATAAGTCAATAGCTTCTAAATGATTTCCAGTAATTCTACCTATCTCTGCTTCTATTAAAAGGTATTTGTGCAGGAAATTTTCCGGACAATTATCTACCCAGCGTTTCATCTGCTTTTGATTTTCTTGTAGTTGTTTCCAATATTGAGATTTTACCTCTATTTCATCAAGAGTTGGAAATATGTCAGCTAAAATGAGAGATGTATAAAAATAATATTCAGAATAGGTCGGAAAACCAGAAATAGCTGATAGTATTTTTTTAGACATCAAAACATAATTTAGAGCCTCCCGAGGTCTGTTTAATGTATATAAAGATTGACATTTAAAAACATAATAAAGGCACAAAGAAAATAGATTTTGATTTCTCTCACATTGTTTTAAAACTTCAGTTTCTGTCATGTTAATCTCTGATGTTTCCAATCTATTCCCCATCAACTCATTTATGGCAAACTGCATGACCAATATTGTCTCAGTTACGAGAGAATGTTTTATATTTTCTGCAAATTGTAAACTAGTTAACGCTACTGGTAAGAGAGAACTTAATTCTACTCCTTGAAAAAACAAATTCAATACTTTGCTGAAGAGATTATACCCAACAAATTGGAGTTCTCCTGATTCTAAGCCGACTTGATAACCTTCATGATTAATATCTGCTGCACCTTTTATATGCTTTGACCAGGAATGGAGAATAGCGCCAAGCATAAAGCATGATTTACTTTTTTGGGCTCGATCGTCGAATTTTTCACTTAATTTATAAGCATACAATCCAAATTCGTATCCAGTTTTATAATCTCCAAAGAAATTTCCAAGAATAGCACCGTAGTTACAATAGCCTTTTACTGATTCAGGAATATTACCGTATTTTAAGGAAAGATTAACTGCTTTTAGGGTAATAATAACTTTTAGCTCTATATTAGAGGTGATACTAACGCCTATCTCTACATTTATTAGCAGTTTATAAGCTACTTTTTTCTCTTCAATTTCCATAACTGGTAGATTGATGATTGAGGATATTTCTCGATTGCCTAAGGTTTGTTTAATTTCTTCCATCTCAGCATCTGTAGCTGCTGGGAAATTCTCTTTAGGCAATTCAATTCCTAATAATCTCAAACCTTCTATTCCTGCCTGAATAGCATCATAAAATCTTGTTTGCCAAGTGTATTGTAAAACTATAATATTGTATAAATCTGCTTTTTCAATATGGGATTCGGCACGTTGAATTGCTGTAAAAATTAAAAATTCTGCTTTCTCAAAATTTCCATTAATAAACTCCATTTCTGCTGTTTCTTTATACAAAGTTATTGTCACATCATATTGTGTTTGCCAACTATCTTCGGTCAATAAGTCCATTGCTAACCTCAAATATTTGGCAGCAGGTTCATAGGCAGAAGAATCTTTTGCTTTACGCCCTGCTAGAAGGTTTAATTGCAATAACTCATTCCGTTGGGCTTGATTGTTAAGGTCAATAATTCCTAAATTGAGTTGGTTAATAATATCAAATATGTTATCTTGTAATTCCTCTTTGGATGTGTTCTCTAACAGCAATTGCCCAATGCGATGATGAGTCAATCGCTTTTGTTCATCGGGAATTAAACCATAGGCTGCTTGTTGTACGCGATCGTGCAAAAAACGGTATTCCAATCTTGACTCATCAAAGCTAAAGTGTTGAAGTTCATTACAGTCAAATAAAAGTGGAACTTTATAATCTTTAGTTAATGGTAAAATCAACCCCTGTTGTAGTGCTAACCACAGGTTTTCCGCTACTTCTAAAATAGATTTTGCTGTGGCGATCGCCAGTACATCTAATTTAAAACTAGCGCCGATACAAGCTGCATAAGTTAAAATTTCTTGTGTGGATTTGGGCAATTTATTTAGATGACGGGATATGAGTTCTACAACACCCAAATCCGTAATTCCTATAGCCTGGATCTGCTCAAAATTCCACTGCCAGCACTGCAAGTTAAAGTCAAACACTAAAAGCTGTTCTTGTTGCAGTGTTTTTAACATCTGTATGAGAAAAAATGGATTGCCAGCAGTTTTATGAAACAATAAGGATGCGAGTTGCTTTGTTTGGTCAGTTTCAGGTTGGCAGAGAGTATCGCATAACAGTTGATTGATGTAAATTAAATCTAAGGGTTTAACCACGATATGATTTACTCTTGTCCCCGTTCTCTGTATTTCCTCGACTGTTTGCATTAAAGGATGAGATAGGTTAACCTCGTTATCCCTATATGCACCAATCAAAAGCAAATACTGACTTTCAAGATTGCAAATCAACATTTGCATTAATTTGAGTGAAGCAACATCTGCCCACTGTAAATCATCCAAAAAAATGACAAGGGGATGTTCTTTTTGAGTAAAGACGCGGATAAATTTTTGAAAAACTAAGTGAAATCGGTTCTGTGCCTCAGTCAGTTCTAGCTTTTGCACTGGGGGTTGCTTTCCGATAATCAATTCCAATTCTGGAATCACATCAACAATCACCTGTCCGTTATTTCCCAAAGCAGTTTGTAGTTTGTTTCTCCAACCTTGTAGCGATTCCGGATCCTGAGTTAATAACTGACGCATCAAAAATTGAAATGCCTGAGTAATCGAGGTATAAGGAATGTTGCGCTTGAACTGGTCAAATTTACCTGCAATGAAGTAGCCCTTTTGCCGCACAATCGGTTTGTGAACTTCATTCACTAAAGATGATTTACCAATCCCAGAATAACCAGACACTAACATCATTTCACTTTTGCCCAGACTAGCGCGATCGAAAGCTGCTAGTAAAGTTTCAACTTCCTGAGTTCGTCCGTATAGTTTTTGAGGAATAAGTAATGCGGGAGTACGGTTTCTTTCCCCAGGAATAAAGTTGGCAAGTTCCTCAGCGTTTGTCAAATGTTGTTGGACAAATTCCAAATCAGCTTTAAGTCCCCTTGCGCTGTGGTATCTGTCCTCAGCATTCTTTGCCATCAGTTTCATGACAATAGCAGCAATGGGAGATAAAATTTCTGGATTGAGTTGCTTGATGGGAATAGGAACTTTGGCAATATGGCAATATACTAACTCTAGTGGGTCATTACTCTGAAAAGGTAATTCACCTGTAAGCATTTCATAGAAAGTGACACCTAAAGAGTAAAAATCCGTGCGATAGTCTAATGTCCGGTTCATCCTTCCAGTTTGTTCCGGAGACATATACGCCAAAGTCCCTTCAAGGTGTTGAGTTTGTATGAGTTGCGGCGTTTCGCGATCGAGTTGACTCGCAAGGCTGAGGTCGGCTAATTTGACAACTTCAGTTTCGGGATTGATAATTATATTTGCTGGTTTAATGTCTTTGTGAATAATATGATGGGAATGTAGGTCTGCCAGTGCTTGTGCCAATTGTATAGCAATGTCCAAGAAAGTTTCTAAATCTAACTTTGTTGTATTCAACAGCTGCTTGAGAGATTTTCCGCCAAAATCTTCAAACACCAGCCCCAAACGATTTTTATAACTTGCTATTCCTAAAGCCTTGACAACACCAGGTAGATTTAAATCTTTTTCGATTTTGTATTCATGCTTGAGGTAAGCAATCTCTTCTAAAGACGGATCGTCAGATTTGAGAACTTTGAGAATTACAGGCTGTTGACTCTCTAGCGATGCACCCCGATAGACAACACTGTGAATGCCTTCATGAATAATCTCAGTTAAGTTATAGTCGTCTGGAAACAATTGGGTTGCAAGCATTCTCTAGACTTCCTCATAGACTCAAAGTTATCCCAAATCTATGATTCCCAAAGTCTGCCAGCTTTTAACTCAACTACCGTAGTTCATTGGCAAATTCTATACCTGCTCAAGTATTCCCATGCGTTTATCGGAGTACGTCAATCCCAGGTTGACACGGGACGCAGCACATCGGGAATTTCCCCTTGAGATAGAGGAAACTCCAGTACAGTTTCTTTCAATCCCAAATAACCCGACTCCGTAAACGACAAGAGCATCCGCGTCAATGCAAACCAAACTTCAGGCTCGTATTCCCAGTCTCCATAGCGGTTAGCTCTACCAGCTATGGAACGCAATGCCCAAAAATAGCTGTTCCTAACTACGGAACCGCCTTTTTTATACACAGGAACATCTTCCTGGTGAAGAAAAAGCACGTTGTTTTCAATTTTAGCTCTCATGAATGCATTGTAATTTACCTGGAGTGGTATCGTCGGCAAAATATTTTTGTGTCTTTTAGAGGGTGTAAGCGTTTCCCGATAATCGAGTAACCTCTAATTATAATCATAAACATTACATTGTTTCGGAAAATTCATGCGACAACGGTTGTCAATATCACCAGAGGAGAAAAAAGAACTATTTCACACAGAACTTGTCAAACACGGCGTAAGCTACTATGAAGCTGCACGAGTTGCCAGTATTTTAGCATCTGAAACCCCAGATCGGCTTTTAACTCCTGAGGAGATACAATTAACCAAAAAAGTCTGTAAAATCTGGTTCATGCAACACAAGCGTTTGATTTCACTTCTGAAGTAAGTAGGTTCTACTTTTAGCTATTTAGTAAATCTCTCATCTAAAATTTTTATCGTAACTGTAAATTCTAAGTTAGAAGAAATACAATTGCTAAATATTGGATGTCAAACCTAGACGAAAAGTTAACCCAGGGCTGTAAGTACGATTAACTCGCTCGTATTGTTCATCGAATAAATTTTCCAAGTAGACACTTAATCCCAAAGTTCTTGTAATCGGAACGCGAGCACTAAAATCCAAATTCAAGAAAGACGGGGTAAAGTCTGTAATCCTATCTCCAGGTCTCGTAAATAGGGCACGACGAGCACCACTAGAGTAAGTTGCATACAAATTTGCCTGCCAGCCGCCACCTTCGTAACCGATACCAACAGAGGCTACAGAGTAAGGAATCAACCCTAATTGCAAACCTCTTTCCGATCCCGTTTTAATTTCAGCGTCTGTGTAGGTGTAATTGAGAAAGGTTGACCAGCCAGAGCCTAGTTTCCACCGCAATGCTGCTTCTAAACCATTGGTGTTAACTAATCCAATATTTTCCCATCTTCCTTGTACGACTCCCAAGCGATTATCTAAACTACTACCAAAATATGTAAATTGACCTGTCAAACTATCAGAAAATAGGATATCTATTCCAGCAGTCCAAGAAGAACCGGTTTCTGGTTCCAGATTCGGGTTAGGCAACCAACCGTGTACTGTATCATAGGCATACAATTGGTCTAATCCAGGATTGCGCTGTCCTCCTGCCCAACTTCCTCGTATGGCAAATGTTGAATTGATAGCATATTTGAACCCTACACTGGGATTGAGATAATTTCCAAATTCACTATCAAAGCTTTGTCTTAACCCTACATCTAGCAAAAAACTATCGCTAACATTCCAAGTTGTTACAGCAAAGAGTGCGGTGTTTAACAAATTTCGGTTTTCAGTTTCATTCAAAGCGATGCGGTTGGGAACTGTACTCAATGTCTCAGCCGTTAACCAGGTATTTTTTAAATCCAACCCCCACCGCAATTTATTATTTGGTGTTATTCGCCACTCATGATCCACCCGAGTTGAAAGGAGTTGGGTATCCAAAGTTCCAGTACGGTAAAATTGACCGCTAGGACCATAAGTGTTGAAGTAGTCTTGGTTGTAACCTATTGTGGTTGTTAAAATAGAATTATTACCATTACCAATTTGGCTTCTCCAAGACAAGCCAATATTTAAGCCATCGCGGTTTAAGCGATCCCTCTGTAAAGGAAACCCAAAGTACACTAATCCCCTACGACTGCTTAGGGTACTCACGTCTAAACTAACAGTATTCCTATCATTTAGATCTAAGGCAAGGCTACCAAAATACGTGCTAGTTGCTGTATCTGCATTAAATAAATATCCTTCGGTATCGCGATTTGCTGCACCAACAGGAACACGGTAACGGTTATCTACAAAATACCTTTCAAAGCTGAAGTTGTATCTTAAAGAACTAATTGAACCTGCATAGCTAAATTGTTGATTATTTAAATTCAACGAGCCAAATTCCGCTGCCCCATTGAATCGAGGCACAGTACTACCTTGTTTGGTAATGATGTTAACAACTCCTCCAAAGGCTGAAGAACCATATAGCGTGGAAGCCGCGCCACTGTATAATTCTATTCGTTCAATAGACTCTACAGGAATGCTATTTAGATCGGTCGTTCCGTGATAGGTGTTGACATTATTATTAATCGGTCTTCCATTTATAAGAAAGACAGATTGATTTATTGAAGCTCCTCGGTAATACGTTCCTGTGTGGATATCAGCACCATAACCTGCATCGTTAACAGCAAATCCCGGTAACTTCTTCAAAACATCAGCTACACTTGAAGCACCTTGCTTTTGAATCTCCTCTTTTTCAATAACGTATGTTGGAGCCGATTGAGGGATATTATCTTCTTTACCTGTCACATCTATAATAATGTCGGCATCTTCATTGTCGTTGACTGTGGGTTTTGAATCTTCTGTAGAGGAGTTGGAATCGTCAGTTGTTTGAGGTGTTGTGGAAGGAACTGTAGGCGTTTGAGTCAGGAATTTTGCACTCGTCAATGGTTTTTCTATTTCATTTAAAGACCGGATATTTGATGTCTTATCTGTAACAGAATTTTTTTGATAAAACTTAGTATCCTGTGCGACACTAATACCAGCCAAAGCAAAGCTAGAAAATATAACTTGAAAAACCAGAAAAGTCAACTTCACTCTTTACCTCACCACACCCAATTAGTATTTCACGGTCTTGACAATATAAGCTATAAGTGTATAAACAACACATAACTTTAGTCAGAGCATATGTATACTTACGAATAGGGGGAATTCTTGTCAAAAGACAAGCTGTCAAACTTCCTCTGTCCTTTGTCCTTTGTCATTTGTCATTTGTCATTTGTCCCTTAATATTGAACGCTTAGCACCCCTTGCACGTAGTTGTGGTTTTGACATTCAAATTTCCAGGTGCAAGATGTGAGTTAATAAAGTGCGGTTTGTTTTCCCTGGTCTACTTACTGTTTCCCTAAATGTTTGCTACACATTATTCTTCCATACTTAGAGCATCAGTCCAGTCATGCTAAAAACCCAGTTTTTATTTGTGTAAAGACCGAACTTTTGTTGGCTCAACACAAAGAAACTGGGTTTCTTTATCCTCTTAAATAATGAATTGGTGCTCTAGTCGCATTATTGCCTGGGCGTTGGCAAACCGCGACGTTCAAGAATCCGCCTTACCTCAGGGCTGGGGGTGTATTGATAGCCATAAGAAGAGCGCTCGGTGTCATCCATAATCTGAGGTGTGAGCAACACTATTACTTCATTACGCTGGTTAGTTTTGTTTGTTCTTCTAAATAAAGAACCTAGTAGAGGAATATCACCTAAGATAGGTACTTTAGACACACTGACTCGATCTGATTCTTGAATAATACCACTAAGAATTAAAGTTTGACCGTCCCGCAAGCGAATGAGACCGGATCGGAGACTTCTTTCTGCTAGCAAAGTAATGTCACCATCCCCAGGTGTTGGTACTGTACCAGAAGGAGCAGACACCGTAGGTGCAACAGATAAGGAAACAAAACCGTTATCATCTATTCTGTCAACTTTGACTGCAACGGTTAGACCAGCATCTTTAATAATAGGTTCTCTATTAGCGATAGATGATGTACCTTGTGTTGACGATCCACTTTGCGATGTGATTTTAACACCTCCATATACTTGTGCTGTTAACTTTACTAAAGCCTCTTCCCCTTCTTGAACTGTGAGAGTTGGGTCAGTCAAAATCTTGGCATTGCCAGTCGTAATTTGAGCTTGCAAACTAGCAAGCAAGCGTTTGGGGAACTGGAATAGGGTTGGCAAAGATGCTACAGCTGTACCAAGAGTACCTTGTGTTACGCTAGGGTTGCCATTCGCATCAAAAGTGACAATGTTATCTTTTGCTGGAGTAATTTGAGAGAAACCGGGCTGCAATGGGTCTCCAGTAGGAGGAACGGGTTTATAAAATGTACCTGTACCTGGGTTTTGTGTTCTAAAGGTATTACCATTTCGATCCACGACTATAGTACCAGGTGCCGTTCCTGGAATATCTACTGATTGGTTTGGGTCAAAGAATGGTGCGCCTTGAACCGGATTCTGGATAACTGGTGTCTCAGTTACACTGTTTCTTGCTTCACCTGCAGTAGCAGGTCTGGCACCACCGAAGTTTAATGCTGCTGCGCCACCATCGTTGACAAAGAAGTTGTTGCCAATACCAAAAGAGAAACTGGTGTTAAAGTCATGGGTTCCCAAGAGGTTAACATCAATAACCTTGACATTAACTGCTACTTGACGGCGACGGACATCTAACTGGGTCAGCTGAGCCATCGCAATATCAATAAGTCTGGCAGAACCAATTAAAGTCACTGAGTTAGTGCGTTGGTCGCCTGATGCCTGTAACCCGCGTAGTAAAGGCGTTGAATCCTGAAACTCAGTACGCAAAGTCTCTATTTTAAGTTCTGTTGTTGTCTGGCTTTGAGTGACTGCTGTATTAGCGGCACCTCCCACAGGGACAGCATTAACACTGGTTACCAATCGTTCTCGGGTGATTGCACTCTCTGCTCCTAATGCCACCAAAAAGCTCAGAGCCGTATCTACCTTGACTTGGTTGAGGCGAATATTTCGCATGATAACATCACGGGTGGCATTAGGCAGTTTAGCTCCAACAAAAACCGTGCGCCCGCTGCGGTTAGCTTCCAAACCACTTAAGCGCAAGACATAGTTAAAAACATCTTGCACTGGCTCATTTTCTATATCCAAGGAGATTGTCGGTCCATCACCTGTACTTCCGCTTTGACCTCCCGCTTGTCCCCCTGCTTGTCCTCCTGCTGCACCCCCCGCATACGCTAAGTTAAGACCGGCAGCACGGGCTAGTAGAGACAAGACTTCACGCACGGGTGCATCTCGCAACACCAAACGAGGTACCCGTTCTTGAGTTCCTAAATCAATGACGCTGGGAGAGGCATCCATATTGGAAATTGCAATATCTCCCACTGGTGGCGCAACGGCTCTAGGTAAGAAAGGTGGTGCCTGATAGTTACCTGGATCGACACCAGACGCAGCAGCTGGTGTGCCGTTAACGGTCACTTTCGGGTTGGGAACAAGAACCTCTGGCTGCTGATTTTGACTGGGTGCTACTGGAATAGGTGTGGCTGCTTGCTGGCTTGCTGTTGCCCCTGGTGAAGCTTGTGAAGTTGGAGCCTTCGCCTGGGTTCCATTTGATGGGCTAATGCTTAGGGTAATTTTGTCTTGCTTTCTCTCCGCAGGTTGGCTGGTAGGGGCGCTATTAGTTCCCGTGATTATCATCCGGACACTATTGGCATCGAGCTGATTGATGACAATTGAAGCAATTCCCGGAGATGGATTGTCTTGGCGAAAACTATTACCTTTCGATAGCCGCAGCCGAGTATTAATAATATCTGCTACTAGGGCATTACCCCTTTGTGTCGTAAAAATTTGTGGGCGCGAGCCTGAGGAGGTTGTTAAGACAACGTTCACTCCTCCTTCAGCAGGACTTAGTTTGACTCCAGTAATTTGAGTTGTTTCCGCCCATACTGGCTGAGCCGCTATCATTACAACTGCGGCAACACCAAATACTAAACCATTACCGTGAAGCTGTTTCACAGTTCATTCCTCACATCAGAAAATTATTAAGAAAAATTTAGAGTAATTGTGCCTTGTAACCGAAACAATTTTAGATTTTTGTTTTTAGGTTGCTGCTTGGTTAACTGACAAATCAAAAGAAGATACTTTATATATTTCCCGCTAATTTTGTAAAATTAACAGTTCTTTTGCATTGGGTTTGTTAAATTTAGTTTCTCATGAAGCTGTTTGAAATCGTGCCGTAGAATTACGGAAGAAACAGAAAATAATTCATATTTCCTCGCTAAATTTTTGTTACATATAATGATTCTCTCTACCACTAGGAAAATCAAGATTTAGCATTCAAGGTAGGTTGGGTTGAGGAACGAAACCCAACTTTTGACCAATGGTGTTGGGTTTTTGGGATAGTGATTTGCATGACGGATGGTGTTGGGTTTCGCTGCGGCTCAACCCAACCTACGATGTTATTCTTAATTTTTTTGGGATGGGCATCCTTGTCTGTTTGTGTGATTTGCATGACGGATGGTGTTGGGTTTCGCTGTGGCTCAACCCAACCTACGGGCTAATGGTGTTGGGTTTCGCTGTGGCTCAACCCAACCTACGATGGTTATTGACTGTTATTTCTTGGCAGCAATCGCTTTGGCTGTCTCTTCTGGGCTCATCGGCATCAATGCTTGTAATTGGAAACTAGTCCTAATGGGTGCCGATCCAATCCGACGTATCGGTTTGTCCTTGTCTGTCGAAGTCTCTTCTGGTGCCAATGCTGATTGATAGTCTTTGACTATTAACAAAGGCTGTAACCGCTCTATATTGCGAAGAATAGATTGTGTTTGTTCGTAGGTTCCAAAAACATCAATAGTGATATTGGTGCGTTTTAGCTTGCCATTTACAAGAGGTCCAAGGCTTCCATCCATGATTGGTTCTGCTTTTCCAGAAGCAGGTACGTATTTCTTGAGTTTTGCTCTCGTCCCATTGGCAGGAACTTGGCTGTTACCAGACTCTACCAATCTATTGATATCAAGCAACAATGTATCTAAGGTTTTTTCATTAGCAAACAGACCTAAAACTTGAACTTGTTGCTGTTTTGCCAACAGCTGCTCTTGTTTTACTTTGTCAATTTGTTTAATAGCAGCTTTCTTTTGGTCAATGTCCGTTTGTATTTCGGTCTGTTTGGCTTGCTGCTGCTGGAAAGTATCCCATGTTGGCATGAGCATATTCATGACCATATATACGGCGGCTGCAATTCCCACAAACCCTAGGGCAATTCCACTGACTTTAGGTGTTAAAGAAATTCCAAAAATAACGGGGTAGCTGGGGGTAGCTGCATTAAATTCCCTGCTTTGTTCTATATTTAAATCTTCACTCAGAGTCATCTTTGAATGAGTCCTGTTTTTTGCATACTGCGAATCCGAGTTACTAATCCCACTGTGCCTTTCTGCTCTAATTCCCGCATTAACTCGGAAGCGGGAATATCACTCATACTGGATTGAATAGTGTATCTAACTACTTGAGGTGGTTTAAATCCTTTTGGAAGGGTAATTCCAAACGGTACTGGTGCATCTACCATCTCTGCTGTGGCAATTCTTGTCTCAGATGCTTTTAAAAAATGAGACTGTTGCAAAGTCAGCATGAAATCGTTGACATCATTGAAGGTACGAGCCAATCCAACAATTTCTATACCTCCTGCAGGATTGGGTACTGGTTCTCCATCGACTGGGGTTGCAGGTGGAGTTTGTTTGATGTTCTGAATTTGGACTGACGCTGGAATGCGATCGCGCAAATCTTGCAACATGGCTGACCAAGGACGAATTTGGTCAAAAACGGTGACTAAAGCCTGAGTCACCTCCTTAATTTTGCTGGTTTCTTGCTTGATTTTGTTAATATTTCCTATTTGTGTTTCAAGGGATTGTTTCTCCTGCTCCAGTTGGGCGATCGCTACCTCCAATTCAGAATTTTTCGCTTGTAAAATAAACCAAGTCGTACCCACCAAACCCGGTAAAGCGATCGCCAATCCCAATCCTATAAACAAAGGAGTTAAATCTCCTGTTGGGAGAGATATCTTAACTTTTGGCTTCTTTTCAGAAGATTTGTAATAGGCTGGGCGATCTTTCAGAAAGTTAATATCTAGACTGTACATCCCTCACACCTCTCGCATTCCTAAACCAAGGACTATTCCCAACCCAGGGCGTTCTACCGCAGGGTATTTTTCCTCATCAACTTCCAATGACAAAGCGCCTACCGGATCTATATGAGAGCTTGGTAAACTCAATCTTTGTGTAAAAAACTCATCTAACTGTGCTAGTCCGCCTCCCGGTCCTGCTAGCAGAATCTGCGCGACCTCAAGATTTTCACTCTGATTGAGATAAAAATCGATAGAACGGCGCAGTTCATCGGTGAGTTCTCCCAACACCCTGATCGCAGCAGCCATACCTGGATTAATTTCAGTGACACCAGTCTTTCCGCCATCTACAGGGGTTGAAGGAATCGTCATTCCTTGCAACAATTCCATATCCCGTGACACGGGTAAATTCATCGCTTTTGACAAAGCAATTTGCATTTGATAAGTCCCGATAGGCACTGTGCGGGAAAACTGCGGCACTCCATTGACAATAATGGCAATTTCTGTATTGTCAAATTCGATATCCACAAGCACTGCTGCTTCTTGTGGTCCAAATTGTCGGAGTTGATCGCGAATCGTCCGAATCAAAGAAAAACAGTTAATCTCCAAAACATCAATTTGCAATCCCGCCTGCTCGAAGGTACTGATATAGGTATCGGTAATTTCCTTGCGAGTTGCAACTAAAAGCACCTGAACCTTTTCAATACCATCCTCATCTACAAAATACCCAAGTTTCTGATAATCCACATCAGCTTCTTCACGGGGATAAGGTAAATACAAACCAGCCTCGTGGTTGAGTACCATCTCTCGGAGTTCCTTATCATCCAACTCAGCAGGCACGGGTATGAGACGCACAATAGAATCCCGTCCCGGCACAGCAGTCGCAACACGAGAAGCCTTAATCTTATTATCCGCCAGCAGCTGCTGGATCAATTGGGCCATTGCTGGCGGGTCAGTAATTTGACCATCAACAATCACACCTTCAGGAACTGGCATTGATACTAAATTTTCTAGTTTCACACCTTGGCGTTGCTTGCGGATTTGAGCTAAATTTACACGTTGTGGTGAAAGTTCTATCCCCACCCCACCTTTAGATTTGTTAAATAAATTATTGAGTTGTTTAACCACAGTTTTACCACCGGAATGCTAAGTAAAAAAATGAATAATATAAAAGATTAATACGATTGCTCCTTTTTCCTCCCCCGTTAGAATACCTAAAAGCATAGAATCGTCCTCAGTCATTTGTCCTTCGTCATTTGTACTGAACCAGGAACTAAGGACAAAAAACCAACGACTAAAGACAAAGAACAAAAGCAAAATGATTCAAATTCAAAAATTCAAAACATTTACTGTTTGGTTACTACTTGGTTTATTAACAAGCTGGATTGTCAGTTGCAGCACGGGAAATGTCAGCACAAATACAAAACAGGCATCATCAGCAGCCGCAAACATTGAGTTTTGGACAATGCAACTCCAACCTCAATTTACTGACTACTTCAAAAGCCTAATTGCCTCCTTTGAGTCAAAAAATCCAGGTATAAAAGTCACCTGGGTTGATGTGCCTTGGGCTGCAATGGAAAACAAGATTTTAACAGCTGTTTCAGCAAAAACGCCACCAGACGTTGTAAACTTAAATCCGGATTTTGCTTCTCAACTTGCAGGACGAAATGCCTGGTTGGACTTAGACGCAAAAATCTCAGAAGTAGAGCGTTCCTCCTACTTGCCCAATATTTGGAAAGCTAGCACGCTAAATGGTAAGAGTTTTGGTATTCCCTGGTACCTCACCACGCGGTTAACCATTTATAACACCGATCTATTAAAACAGGCAGGTATTAATAAAACACCTGTCACATATACTGAATTAGCACAAGTCGCCCAACAAATTAAGAACAAAACTGGCAAGTATGCCTTTTTTACGACCTTTGTTCCTCAAGACTCCGGTGAAGTCCTAGAGTCCTTCGTACAAATGGGCGTCACGTTAATAGATAGTGAAGGAAAAGCTGCCTTTAACTCCCCACAAGGGAAAGCAGCATTTCAATACTGGGTTGACTTATACAAAAAGGGGCTACTTCCCAGGGAAGTTCTGACACAAGGGCACCGTCATGCCGTAGATTTGTATCAAGCTGGGGAAACTGCATTACTATTTTCTGGTGGAGAGTTCCTAGAGACCGTTGCTAAAAACGCACCAACAATAGCCAAAGTTTCTGCAACTGCACCACAAGTCACAGGTGAAACTGGTAAGAAAAATGTTGCCGTTATGAATGTCGTCATACCTCGGGACAGCAAACAACCTGATGCTGCTCTTAAATTCGCCTTGTATCTTACTAACGATACGAACCAGCTTTCCTTTTCCAAAGCAGCCAACGTTCTTCCTTCTACAGTCAAATCACTTTCTGATAGCTACTTTAAGGATGTACCCGCAACCGCCTCAACCTTAGATAAGGCACGTGTTATTAGCGCACAAGAGTTGCAGCAAGCAGAAGTTCTCACTCCCAGGTTAAAAGACATAAAACTTTTGCAAAAGACAATCTACGAAAACTTGCAAGCAGCTATGCTGGGCGAAAAGACAGTAGATAAAGCTGTCGAGGATGCAGCAAATGAATGGAATGGTAGGTTGAGTTGAGCAAAGCGCGAAACCCAACAAAATGAGTAGGGTGGGCAATGCCCACCATTCTTATGGTACAGACATCTTGCCCGCTTATGAAGGACGGGCGAGACGACCATCCCACATTTCTTACTCTCACAGATTTACTACGTTTTATCAAGTTCTTGTGCAATCTTTTTTTCATAGCGTCTCAGAAAATATAATTTGCTAGAAAAGCAGTTCATTATACTCATAAAGTCATCCATAAGCTCCTGATGAGGCGTTTTGTAAGAATTGTTTAACACAACGATAGAGCAGTTGTTTAAATTGCAAAACCATTCGATAAAATCAAATCCAAACCGAGCTAGGCGGTCTTTATGAGCAACAACAATAGTATCTACCTCCCCATTAGCAACGCGCTCCATCAGTTGGATAAATTTTTTTCGCTTAAAATTCAAACCAGAACCTAAATCTGTAATGCACTCGCTTTCAGGGTATTTCTTGCCAAGATAATCTACTTGGGCTTTTAGATCGTCTTTTTGGGATGTAGTTGAAACACGCGCATAAAGAACAGTCGTGGTGCTGTTAGTTTTTATTTTTTCAAGTGAAGCGACAGAATAACGTCGATGCCCCCCTGGAGACTTCAGACATTCTATTTTTCCCTCATTTGCCCAATCTACGAGAGTTCTAGGATGAAATCCATATCTTTTTTGTACTTCTTTTGGCGTTAAAAACATAAAATCGTAGCTAATGTGCCTACATTAGTTATCCTACACAGATTTATTACGTTTTATTAAGAAAAACTACGTTATACTGCTTTTAGAATCCACGACAAAGTAGGGTTTCGTTCCTCAACCCGACCTACCATTGACCATTGACTCCTTGAAAAAATGCCCTATAAGATACAGCGAACCACACAGAACAACGACCTGACCTGTTGAGGAACCAAAAGATGTCTCTAAGGCTGATGATACATCGGGATAAGTAGCGCAAAAGCTCAATTCCGGACATACATTCCAAGCCATTGCAGCTAATTCATTCAGATCGGCTGAAGTAGAATCTGGTACTGGAACCAGAAACAATCTATCACCCGATCGCAGTAAAGCTTTGAAAATATCCTCATGGTCTTTTCGTGCGAGCATCCCCATAATCCAATCCACTCGCTGAGTTTCCAGAGTATCCACATAATCGCGTAAAGCTTGGGCACCACCGGGATTATGAGCACCGTCCAACAATAATTTGTGATTTCTCCAAGTCGTCCATTGAATCCTGCCAAGCCACTTGGTTTTAGCCATCCCATTAACAATAGCTTCCTCAGAAATTTTCCAACCCCGTGTTTGTAAAATTTCCACAGCCCCTAATGCCAAGGCTGTGTTTGCCAACTGAATTTGCCCCTGCAGCACCAATGGAAATTTTATAATTCTTAGATGTTGACTCATCTCCCACTCTGCCCATCCTGGGGCAACTTGACACGCAGGTTGGGGCACAATAACAGGGCATTGTAAGTCTAAAGCACGCGATCGCACAACTTGTTCTGCATCTGCTGGCAAATATCCAGAACTATTTGGATGCGCCCCCGCAAACTCGAAGACCTGAAAAACTTGGAAGCCCAGACAAAGAAACTTCTGGAGCAGCGTTTCCCCGGTCAAAAATTTTATGTTTCCAACAATGTGGAAGACATTCTAGAGCAACAGAAAACTCTTGAATCCGTTTCAATGGCACTGGCTGCAGTGGGAGCTATCTCTCTATTAGTAGGTGGTGTCGGCATCGCCAATATTACCATTGCCACTGTAGCAGAGCGTACTGCTGAAATTGGTTTAAAGCTGGCAATTGGGGCAACAAAGCAAGACATCATGTTGCAGTTCATTTCTGAAGCGGCGCTGTTAAGCTTATTGGGGGGAACTGCAGCGCTGATTACAGTGCATGGGTTGACGTTGGTAGTTGCCAATACTTTTGATTTGCCTTACCAATTTGAAAGCACTACAGCAACGTTGTCCTTAGGATCGGCTCTCTTAGTGGGGGTTGGCGCTGGTTTTCTCCCGGCTCTACGAGCTAGCCAGCTAAGTCCCGTTACGGCTTTGCGTAGCAAGTAGTTAGTAGTTAGTAGTTAATAGTTAGCGTTGACCAATCTCCCTAGATTTTGCCATTAACTTTTTTTATGCCTGTAAGCGTGCCAAACGATTCAGTAAAACCCCAGTGAAAGCGACGACGTTTGAGTAGCGCCACACCTCCAAACAGCCCAATTGCCACCAGTGCCGAGACGTTACCGGGCTCTGGTACGGGTTGCGCTCTCAGAGCTAGCAGCGCTTTATCTGCTTGGATCAAGCCATACCCGCTACGGTTGTCGAAGCCGATTTGTCCTTTCAACGGCTGTGCCGTGTCGCGCAGTACTTTGTATAGTTCGCTAGGGCTGGTATTTGGTGCAGCTTCCAGCAACAAAGCTGCCACAGCAGCTGCGAAAGGAGCTGCCTGGGAACTGCCAAAGAAGGGGTACAAGCCAGTGTCGGAATTCACGGGGAAAGCTTGAGCGTGGTTGAAGGAAATGTCTAGCCCATCGGGAGCGACAAAGTCAGGCTTGATCGAGCCTGCTTGTCCGGCAGAGGAAAAGCTTTCCAATTGTCCCTGTCTCGTTACCCCATCAATTGGAGAAATCTCCTGATTACCGTAGTAGACTGCACCCACACTAGCTGCTCCTGAATTATTGGTATGCCCGAATGCTGGTAAAAATGGATAGTCATTACCATTAGCAGAAAAGTAAGCAACGCCCTGATTAAAGACTTCTGTAATGGCTTGGTTAATTGCTCCCTCTGGAGGCTCTGGCTCGTTGAAGAAAAAGATATCATCTACAATGATGTCTGCCCCAGCCGCCGCTAGTGCTCGCACGGCATTACCAAATCCAGCTAAATCTTCCGGGCTAGCATTAGGAAGTCGCGCATTGGGGGTAGCATAGAACGCTAAGTTTGCTTTAGGGGCAATTGCGTGAATTGTTTGCAGAAGGGCACGACCCTCATCGGTGGGATCGTATTCAGCGTTGACGCCAGGATTCGGATCGGGAAAATCTTGCAAAACGTTAATGGCTGCTGGCAAGTAGCCCTTGGCAATGTTAGTTGCATAGTTGTCTGCATTACCAGCGCTATCAAAACTGATTTCTGAGGTATTGAAGCTATCTGAGATGACGCCGATGGTAATGCCACTGCCTTCTACTCCAAATAAATCTCGCGCTGCCGTTACTCCAGTGGCATCAGCTGCTTGTTTAATCGGTAAAGTGTAGTCCGCTGCTTTGACCTTAGGGATAAAGATGGTTAGGGTTGTTACTACTGCTACAGAGGTAATAGTTCGATCGATCAATTTCATAATAATGTATGATACAGATTTTGGCTCGGTTAACTGTCTAATATAAAAAACTTATATTAACAATATGTCCGTAAAATTATAAAAATGCTTCCTCCAAAACCCGACTCTATTTTATGAGCCAAGATATTCTACAAACTTAAAACTTTCAGCCTTCTTCTTTCCGTTTCAGTAATTGTTCAAGCTTAATAAATTGGCAAAAATATTGCTGAAAAAAATAGTCTCCAGTAGAACTATTTGTAAATAATTTGTGGACACGTTAAAAGTTCTACTGGAAACCTGTATATTGGACTGCTTGCTCACAGCATTATTTCTGCTGGATCTTCGCTACTGGAGGATTTCCAGAATCAGGATGTATTTGAGTAGCCCAGACCGAGTAAAGGTCACTAACTCCGCCCATATTTTACATAAATAAAGGATGCGTGGCGGAATTAGTGTTCAATTAGTTTCTCTAGCAAGTAGGGACACTGCTGTGTTTCCAACCAAGCTAGGCGACATACAGGTATGCCTTAATCTCGCGGCCAGGAACCGTCCACGTGAAGTGCGTCACCTTACCCTTGGGGCAAGCCGTGGCGAGTGGATTCTTGTACTGACCGCCGCCTTCCGCCTTGACGTTGGCGCACTTGCCGTCAGCCTTGGTGTCTTTTACCCATCCGGTGATAGTGATCTTGTTGCCGGAGCAAGACAGCGACCAGGAAGCCTGACCGCCGACGACCGTAACGTTGTCAAACTTCTGACCACATGTCCCCCTGGTGGCTGCAGATACAGAATCAACCGAACTCATAAATGTCATGGCTGCGACTGCCAGCACGGCACCAGTACCTCCAACCACATACTTGAACATAGCTAAATTCTTTAATGTACCCATAGTTATTCTCCTTTTCAATTAATAGAATTTTGTTGTTGTCAAGACCACCTAACTTATCCAGGAAGTGTGTCTAATTACTGGTTTATAGATGATTGTCTCTTTCTTCTTTAATACTCCAAGATTGGATTTATAAATTCAAGGTTTAGACATTCATTTTTGACACATAATTCAAGTAATTATGTTTTTGAATTGAAAATATTGATTTAAAAATCGTTCAAATAAAATGCATAGATGCGCTCTTGAGATTCCGGATTTTCCAATTTTGTCCAGTTGATTGCCTCATCTCTGTAGAGATTAACACAGCAATCTATAATTTCTCCACTCAAAACTAAAGCACTTTTGTTTCAGAACCTTACTTGGGAAGTGAAATGAGCAGTATAAAGTAAAATCAAGAGGATAATTTAGATAGGAACAATGAGTTTTACTAAACTCAATAGCTGTCTGATGCAACTCCTAAATCTAACATCATCAATCTCACAGTGGCGGTGATGTATAAAGACCAGTCTGTTTAATTCAATGCAAATAGCTTTGCCTGGTGGTGTAGGAAATTAATCTTAATTCCCAAGAGTCAGCCTAAGCAGAACAATTTACTCATAAGTTTAAATCACTATGAAGAAACCACCTAACCAAGACTCTCAACGTCAAAACCAAAGCGAGCCTCTATCTAGACGACCCGTCAGTTTCTTGTTACTTAAGGTGGTCGTTGTTGCAACTGTAACTTTAGGTACGGCTTGTATTCTCGCCCTAATTTCTAAACCCCAAAAGATACTTAAACCTGCTGCTAGCGTTGAGGCAGCTGCCAAACTGCCAATGGTTCAACCTAAGGCTCCTGGAAACATCAAACACATCCAAAGCAAAGCCAATCAACAACTTAGCAAGGGTGAGGCGATTGTCTTACCCTTGAAAAATCCTTCGGGAAGTCTTACAGCCAGGAAACGCTTACAGCAAACTCAGAGCGCAAAACCGACACACTACGCTTCAGGTATGCTAACGGTAAACGCGAACACATTTATAGCTCGTTCTCAACCTCAGAGCCAAAATAACCAACTGCTTTATAAAAGCTGGAAGTTAAATGACGCTACGCGATCGCCCTCTGATACACTGCACTTAATGAAATCGCAAGTCTCCTTGACATCACCCTTAACCTCTCGTTTACAAAAAGAACCAGGAAATGACAGACGAGAGGCTCTGACGATACCTACTCCAGAAATTATTTCTGCATCATCACGTCTTCCCACCCCACCAAACCTCCTTTCAAAACAGGAGGCTCAGCCGATTTTGTCCCGCAAGCAGAATAACTTTAGGGCGGGTGCGTCTTTTCTCGCGTCACCAAATCTCTCTCTCTCCATATCATCGAAGCCGCTTCACCATATCTTCCCTCAAACGCGTCAAGTACCACGACAGAATGTAAGTTCTTATCAGAACCAAAATTTAAAAGTAGAACAAGCAGATAGAGTGACTGAAACCAGTCTGAAACAGAGTCAACAGAAAGCATTACCAAAAGTACCTCCTATTGCACTTAAGCTCTCTGATGTTGTCGTCTTGGCTTTGCAAAATAATAGATCTATAAAAAACGCATATCTTGAAAGAATAGCTCAAAAACAAGACCTAGCAGTGGAAGAAAATAAATTTACTCCTACATTTACACCCTCAGTGTCAATGTCGATGGCTCAATCCGGGTCAGATGGAACTACAACAACTACTAATGAAGTCGGGCTTGAGGCAAAGATGAAGATTCCTACCGGGGGGGAAGTGAGTGTAGGGTGGACAGCGAATGCTCTAACGCCAAAGATAAGTTTTAATCAACCTCTACTACGAGGAGCTGGAATCAATGTAAACCGAGCTTCAATTCAGACGGCTCGACTCACTGAAAAGAGTAATGTATTGGATTTAAAATCGACATTGATCAACACCATTACGGATGCTATTCTGGCATACCGGAATTTACTCCGCAGTCAGGAACGGGTAAAAATTGAGCAGCTTTCTTTGAAAAGCGCTCAAGAACTTCTGGAAATAAATCGGGCTTTGATTGAGGCGGGTAGGTTGGCACCAGTTGATATTATTCAAAGTCAGACGGCGATCGCTAATCGGCAAGTCAGCTTGGTGACAGCTTGGAATAATCTTGAGTCAACAAAGTTAGCTCTACTTCAAATTCTTGACATCGATCGAAATACCAATATTTTGGCAGCAGAAATTCCAAAGGCGTCACCCGTCACCCTAGACACGAACAAACTTCGGCAATTAGCGTTTGAAAATCAGCCGGAGTATTTGCAGGCACAAATAAACTTGGACAAAACTAAACTTGACCTGTTGCAGGCAAAAAATAACAGACGTTGGGACTTGGGTTTGAATATTAGTTATGACAATACAGGAGATAACGCAACATCAGACGTGAGAGCCGGACTAACTTTTGGCAAAACATTAGGCGATTTGACACCGGAACAGAGGTTTCAGCGCAGCCGAGTTAACCAATTGCAAGCGGAAAACAATTTGAAAGATCGGCGTGAAAGTTTAGAAATTCAGGTTATGGACGGGATTAGAGATGTGAATTTGAGTTTTAAGCAGGTGGAACTTGCACGCCTTGCCAGACAGTCTTCCGAAAGACAATTAGAGATTGAAAGAGAAAAGCAGCGATTGGGCAGGGGGTCTGGAGTTTTTGAGATTGTGAGTCTGGAAAATAGTTTGGTAGAGGCAAGAAATGCAGAACTTAACGCAACAATTGAATATCTCAACGCTTTAACGAACCTTGATAAAACTGTAGGAACTGCATTAACTACTTGGCAGGTAAGAATTGAGGCTAACGCTCTTTCATCACGCTAGGCAGAGGAATATATTATATCTGGTTGAATACTCGTGGATTGCAGCGGTGTGAAGCACCAGTGCTAAATTTCGTATTTACGTGACAAAAAATTTATAAATTTCTGTAAAGAAAATAGGAGGTTTTATGTAAAACTACCATCATTGAAATTGAGAATTAGGCAGAGGTTACTTCCACCACCAATAAACCCGTATTAGTGGTGTGACATAACCAAAGTTCCGCAACTGCTGTTTCCTTGAGGAAGGTACAATGTTCGGTTTCAGGAATACTTTTTGGGGCTGGTTTTTAGGAATGGCAAGCGGTGGTGTGTTCTCTTTCTCTACAAATTGTGCTCTTGCTCAAATTACCCCAGATGGCACTCTACCTAATAACTCTATTGTCACACAAGATGGTGACACCAGCGTTATCACGGGAGGAACGCAAGCCGGAAGCAACTTGTTTCACAGTTTTAAAGAGTTTTCTGTGCCTAATAACAGTACTGCTTTCTTTAATAATGCTGGGGATATTCAGAATATCATTAGTCGGGTAACGGGTGGGTCAATCTCTAATATTGATGGGTTAATTCGCACTCATGGTACAGCTAATCTATTTCTGATTAATCCCAATGGGATTATTTTTGACCAGAATGCTAGTCTTGATATCGGCGGTTCTTTCTTAGCAACTACGGCGAGTAGTCTGAAATTTTCAGATGGGTTTGAGTTCAACGCCACTTCTGGACAAGCAGGTGATATCTTTGTCAATGCAACAGATTGGGTGACAATCTTGGGAAACGACCCGAATTACGCTAACCGCATTGCCAAAGTTCCCAGCAATCCATATTTCGTTAACGAAATTACAGAAATAGGCGCTGCCAGTGGTCTATTTGCAAATACAGAGTCTAACTCCACAGGTCAGGGGGGCAACATCACAGTTAGTACCAATACCTTGAGTGTTCGCGAAGGAAAACTCCTTACCTCTACCTCTGGCAATGGTCGAGCGGGTAACATCACAGTGAATGCAAAAGAAATGCAACTGACTGGTTCCACCAGTGGTTTGTTTGCCCAGACAAGCAGTACAGCTTCTGCGTGAATGAGGGCAAGCACATGACAAGAACAAAATCTAGATTACGCAGAATAAAACGCTTTTGTAGTTTACTGTTGCTTTTAGTTATGTTCTTAGGCGTGGGATTATTGCCTCCTACTTTTGCTCATATAAAAGCGGGAAATTCCATTGTTCAAAGTGTGCCAAATGCTCAAAGTTTAGATGAACGGGGGAGGGAATTTTATGAAATCGATCGCTTTGCTGATGCAATCGGGATGTGGCAACAGGCGATCGCTGCATTTAATACAAATGGGGATGAACTGCGACAAGCCATGACCTTGGGCAACCTATCATTAGCTTATCAGCAACTAGGACAGTGGCAAGAGGCAGAACAAGCCATCGCACAAAGCCTTAATCTTTTAAAAACCTCTCCAAATATAAACATAAAAGAGCGCTCCCAAATTCTTGCTCAAGTTCTAGATATTCAAGGTCGCTTGCAATTAGCCCTTGCCAAACCTGAGGATGCCCTCAATACTTGGCGACAGGCATCTGTTATTTATGCTCAGATAAGCGATAACAATTCAGCTATCAATAACCGCATTAACCAAACGCAAGCGATGCAAGCCCTAGGACTTTATCGCCAAGCCCAAAAGACATTAACTGAGATCGCCCAACTTTTACAAAATCAACCAAACTCGACACTTAAGGTGGTGGGATTGCGTAGCCTTGGCAACGTCCTGGCTACTACGGGTGATTTAGAACAATCCCAGCAAATATTGCAACAAAGTTTAGAAATAGCAAAAGCCTTGCCAGCTCCGCAAGCGGTAGGTGATGTTCTGCTAAGTTTAGGCAACACAGCTAGCGCTCAACAAAATACCCAAGCAGCTATAGAGTTTTATCAACAGGCTACTAACGCTGCTACCTCACCAATAACACGCATTCAAGCTCAAGTCAATCAATTGAGACTGTTGTTGGATACCAAACAATGGAAAGCTTTCGACAAGTTGTCATCTCAAATCCAAACTCAACTTGCTGACTTACCCCCTAGTCGCACAGCAATCTATACTCGAATTAACTTTGCCCAGAGTCTGATGAAATTGGCGGCTGGGGAAGGGTTAGGGAATTCCGAGCAGGGGGCAGGTGGTGAAATGACTTCCCCATCCTCCTCTTCTCCGGTTCTACGTACCTCTGCCCAACTACTGTCAACCGTGATACAGCAGGCAACAAGCTTGCAAGACCAACGTACAGAATCCTATGCTCTCGGTGTCTTGGGTGAACTGTACGAACAAACCCAACAGTTATCTGATGCCCAAAACTTAACCCAGCAAGCTTTACTTATAGCGCAAGCGGTTGACGCTAAAGACATTGCTTATCTTTGGCAATGGCAACTAGGACGGTTGCTCAAAGCTAAGGGAGATATAAAAGGAGCGATCGCAGCATACACAGGAGCAGTGAATAACCTGCAAGCCCTCCGCAGCGATTTAGTGGCTGTCAATCCTGCAGTTAAATTTTCCTTTCGTGAGGAAGTCGAACCAGTTTATCGACAGTTAGTCGATTTACTTTTGCATTCTCCAAAAAACTCCCAACTTAGCTCGGGAAATCTTGAAAAAGCAAGCGAAATAATAGAATTGCTGCAAATAGCAGAACTGGACAACTTTTTTCGCAACACTTGTTTGAATGCTAGACTCCAGAGGAAAAAAGAAGACCAAACAGCAGCAATTCTCTATCCATTTATTTTGCCAGACCGACTAGAAGTCATCCTCCAGTTGCCACAGCAGCGTTGGTTGCATTACTCCAGCCCTGTAGGTGAAAAGGAAGTGGAAGCTACTTTATTCCAACTACGGCAAAATTTACCCAAACCACACACACTACGGCAGATTCAGTCCTTATCTCAAAAAGTATACGACTGGCTAATTCGACCTGCTGAAGCTGCATTAGCTGAGAGCAAAACCCCTAATTTAGTATTTGTGCTGGATGGTTCTTTGCGAAACATACCAATGCCAGTTCTCTACGACGGCAAACAGTATCTAGTCGAGAAGTATAACATTGCACTCACCCCCGGTCTGCAACTGATTGAACCCAAACCATTGCAGAAAGAATTAAAAGCAATAGCCGCAGGATTGAGCGAACCACGTTCTGGGTTTTCAGCACTCCCCAACGTAGAGCGTGAATTAGAGCAGATCCGCTCTCAAATACCCAGCAGCATTCTTGTAAACCAAGAATTTACCAGCAAAGCTTTACAAAACCGGATTAAGTCTTTACCTTTCCCTGTGGTTCATCTTGCAACTCACGGTCAGTTTAGCTCTAAGGCTGAGGATACATTTATTGTTGCTTGGGATGGCCGCATCTACGTTAAAGAGTTTAATAATTTAGTGCGAACTATTGAGCAAAACAGACCCGAGGCTATTGAATTGCTTATTTTGAGTGCGTGTCAAACAGCAGCTGGGGACGAACGAGCAGCCTTAGGAATAGCTGGTGTTGCTTTTCAGGCGGGAGCACGCAGTACGATCATGTAGTCCCACACAACTAAAAAGTATGTAGAGAAACCCATCTTTTGAATCATTTTGAGTTCGTATTCCAGTCTTTCTTTATAAACAGAATCAATTTCATTCCTGGATTTACGATTTAACTTTTGCAAAAGCCCTTGCCAAGCGACTTCTTCGACATAAGTATCAGCAGTATGACCTGAAGGGATGGGATAATTGGGAATGCGAGGTTCACCTAAAATATTGTAATTTTCTACTTTGTCTGCAACTTCAAGGGTGTTGGCAATTGCTTCTTCAATCACATCACCTGGCAAATGATCGCGAAAGAGCTTTTTCATCTCTTCAGCAGATTTTAGATATTCTGTACCCGTGTAGCGCATTCGATTGTCTTCAACAATCAATTTATTAGTTTGAATGCACAACAAAGCATCGTGAGCTTCTACATCGTAACAAGAAATAAAATGAGAGTCATTTGTGGCTACGATTTTGATATTTAACTCCCGTGCAATTTTGACAATTTCCGTGTTAACAATACGGTCTTCTGGAAATCCGTGGTCTTGAATTTCTAAATAATAGTCATCTCCAAATACGTCTTTATACCATTGAGCTACCCTACGAGCAGCTTCCAATTTACCGCTAAGAATTGCTTGGGGGATTTCCCCACCCAAACAAGCACTGGTCACAATCAGACCTTCATGGTATTGTTTTAATAACTCTTTATTAATACAAGGACGGGAAAAAATTCCTTTGCCTTGGACTCCTTGGAGATTAGAAATAGATGTTAATTTAACTAAATTTTTATATCCTTTTGTGTTTTTAGCTAAGACAATTTGATGATATCGCGGACGGCGTTCCTGTTTTGTAATATCGCCGTTGATGATATACATCTCATTGCCAATAATGGGTTTGACATTTTTGTTGCGGCAGATTTTAATGAGTTCGATCGCCCCATACATAACACCATGATCGGTTAGAGCGATCGCTTTGATTCCAAGTGCAATAGCGCGGTCAATCAAATCGGGCAATTGACTTGCCCCATCTAACAAGCTGTAATCACTGTGAATATGCAAAGGGACAAAGGACATACGCGTTTCCAACTAACAGTTAAAAACATCAGGCGTATTCCAGCGTACCGCAGTTTGCCATAAATCGCGACGAACCTATAGGAAATCTTATATTGGCGAAGTGATGTTAAGTAAGTCGGTGTGAATAAACAAAAATACGTTACAAAATGTAAATGCATTTGAAACCCTGACTAATGACAAATGACTAATGAATAGGGAGGGTTCTTACCAGTTACATTTTGTGTTACCGACTTACCTAAATCATTAAATTCCTCACCGACAATATGAACAAAGCAGACAGCACCGTTCGGCCTAAAACCAAAGCCCGCCCTTGGTGGCAGCGTATTCCCCTCACGGTGCAAATTATCATCGCCCTGATTTTAGCAGTAGCGTTGGGAATTGCACTAGGCGCTGGAAATCCCAGCCCGACTAACAAAGCTTTTATTGAGACGTTGGCAATTCCTGCAGAAATGGTGCTTAAGGCTCTCCGCGCCCTCGCAACGCCTTTAATTTTGATGGCGGTTTTGCACACGTTTATGACAACCCATATTCCAGGTAGGGCGGGACGCCGTCTGGCAGTTTTGCTGTTTGTTAACACCACAGTCGCCATTTTCATTGGGCTTGTCGTAGCAAATCTCATGCGTCCCGGAAGTTGGGGGAGTTTGGCTAGTCCTGGAACTACAGAAATAGCCAAGCGAAATTTCGATCCCTGGGGACTGCTTAAAGATGCTGTCCCACAGGCTATCCTCAGCCCTTTAGTTGATAACAACGTTATCCAGCTGATTGTTGTTGCCCTAACCTTCGGGATCGTTCTGCGGGCAATCAAATCAGAACAAGTCACTGCACATAAGAGAGGGTATCAGCCAATAGAGGATACAATCAGTGTTTTATTTGAAGCAATTATCCGTGTCCTGCATTGGGTTATTTCTCTGGTACCACTAGCGGTTTTTGGAATTGTGGCGAAAACTGTGGCGGAAAAAGGTTTTGAACCGTTTAAATCTCTAGCTGCATTTGTGATAACAGTTTTAGTGGGCTTGGGGTTGCAAGCTTGCTATTACCTCATGCGAGTCAAATTCGGTTCTTGGGTGAATCCAGTTAATTTTCTGCGAGGGGGTACCGATGCTTTTTTAACTGCTTTCTCGACAGATTCCTCTGTAGCAACCATGCCCATTACATTTGATATTTTGCAGCAAAAAATTGGCTTACGAGAATCCTCCGCTTCTTTAGGGGCGTTGGTTGGGTCAAATTTCAATAATGATGGCACTGCCCTTTATGAAGCAATGTCTGCATTGTTTATCTCTCAGGTGATTGGGCAGAATTTGAACTTGGCACAGCAACTCGTTGTCGTTTTGACATCGATTTTTGCGTCAGTAGGTGCCGCAGGCATTCCAGAGGCGGGACTGGTGACAATGACACTGGTGTTTAGTTCTGTTGGCTTACCTACAGAGTATATTGCTTTGTTAGTGACGGTTGACTGGTTCCTCGATCGCTGTCGCACTGTAATTAATGTTATGGGAGATATGACCGTCAGTGCGTTAGTTGATGGCAAAAAGCCCCAGTCAGTAGGGGACAGGGCACAGGAGAATAACTGACAATCAAAACCCGTCAAAAGTCAAAAGTCATTCTAACTTTTAACTTTTGACTTGTTCTTTCAATCTTCCTTTCATTTACTTGCAGCAGTTTAACTGTGTTGCTGTCCCCTTGCGTCGCACTCTTTGTACCAACACCGTTCCAAAAGCTCTACTCTGTAATGGCGTGCAAAGCGGCGGGGATTGAGCACTAATTTAACTTTGGGGTCCATCAGGGGTTGATTGAGATACTGCCACAGAGGAAATTTAGGACTGTTATTTTCTGGAGTCATCATATATAAGGAGGATAATACAACAAAAAGATAGGCTCAATATCCGACGTCAGTATAAAATATTGTCTATTACTGATGCCTAGTTAAACCTTACACAATATACATACGTTTGTCCTGCGGGCAAACGCGGAAAATTTCGAGATTACTTCTACAGACAGTTTAAAAAATCCGTTAAATCAACTATTGCCAAAAGCTGTAGCCTTGAAATTCTCTTGCGTTTAAGGAAGGCAGAAGTTGGGGGGGGCGTGTCAGTCTGTGAATGAAAAGCTTTGGGAAATATTATTGTTCTTATCAGATAGCACCCAGCACCATAGATGTTGTTACGTACAACTTCTCTACAATTGTGTATCGCGTGTAACTAGTAAGTGCTATAGTCTCCATCTAGCAGAATTTCTAGCTTAACTTAAGCGATCGCAAAACGTTACGCTCAATCTTAACCCCACCATTAATAAGTTCATTTGTCAACCCACTTAATCCTCTATTTCCACTGGTTTTTGTTACAGATTATTCAACTCTTCCAGAAAAAAATTAATTTTTTCTTTACGTTAATTTTTTAACGTATCTTGGTGATTTAAGATGAATTTTAGAAATCAACTCTTAGACAGTTGCAATTTGACTAATTTTTTGTATTTGTCAAAACCTATGGGTCAGTTGGTGGTTTTATGCTTGGGTCAAGGAAACTTATATGAAGGGTTTCCATCTGTGATAGCATACATTGGTGAAGCAGACAATACATACCGGATGAAATTTACGGCTAGCTTACCAATTGCAGCGGATCTCCCCGAGCTTTACCGCAATTGGCAAACAATTCATTCGGCTTTATATCAACGTTTGAGTTTTCGTCGTGGTTTTCAAGAACTGGTAGAAGATGACGATATTCTCGAAATTGAAGGGGGTTACATCACTAATGTTTCTGAAGTAGATATCCAAGATTTACAAAAGAAATTGTCGGGGCGGCTGAATGAATGGCTCAATTCTACAGAGTTTCGCAAAATTGAACAGCAATTACGCACGCACCTAAAACAAACAGAAGAAATTCGCTTCATTATTGAAACCAACGATAACTTATTGCGGCGGCTACCCTGGCATCTTTGGGATTTTTTTGAGGATTATCCTCTGGCAGAAGTTGCCTTAAGTGCTTCCGAGTACCAAAAAACACCTTTTAATTCCAAAAAGTCTCGGGAAGATAAGCTGAGAATCTTAGCAATATTTGGTAACAGTCAGGGCATCGATATCAGTCAGGATAGAGCACTCTTAGAGGAATTATCAACTGAAGCAGAAATTCAATTTTTAGTAGAGCCAAAATTCAAAGAATTCCACCATCAGCTTTGGGAAAAGGTTTGGGATATTCTCTTTTTTGCAGGTCATAGTTCCACTCAAGAAAAGGGCTATCTGCAACTGAACCAAACAGAAACCATCACTCTAGACCAATTAAAGTTTGCTCTCAAACAAGCCATTACTCATGGATTGCGCTTGGCAATCTTTAACTCTTGCGACGGTTTGGGATTGGCTCAGCAATTGCAGGAATTGCACATTCCCCAAGTTATTGTCATGCGAGAACCTGTCCCAGATGTCGTTGCTCAAGAATTTTTAAAAAATTTCTTGAGAGAATTTTCACGCGGGCACAGTTCATATACGGCGGTACGTTTTGCAAGAGAAAGACTTCAAGCACTCGAAAACGATTATCCCTGTGCTACTTGGTTACCAGTCATTTGCCAAAACCCTGCCGAATCACCGATGATTTGGCAAGTTCAGCCAACTCAAACAACAAATGCGGCAAATGTTGGCAACAATAGTCAGTCCAATGAAGGACAACTGCGATGGGTCACGAGCAACTCTACTATTCGTAAATCGAAAAAAAAAGCCCTTACCAAAAATCTTGTCAACCGCACAAGCTATCACCCCTTTTTGACCTTGCTAGTGACAAGCGTATTTGTCACAGCCTTGCTTATGGGAATACGCCATACGGGGATACTACAACCATCAGAATTGCAGGCTTACGACCATTTGATGCAATTGCGACCTGCAAATGAAAAGCCCGATCCCCGTCTTTTGCTCATCACTATTGATGAAGCCGATATTCAGTATCAACTCCAGAAAAACATGGAGATGCGATGGTCAATCTCAGACCAAGCAATGGCTCAATTGTTGCAGAAATTAGAGAAATATCAGCCGAAGACTATTGGTATAGATATTTACCGTGATTTTAGCAGTAACCCGAATTATCCCTATCTATCCTCTCGTTTGCAACAAGACAACCGCTTGTTTGCAGTGTGCAAAGTTTCTTCACCAAGTGATGGCGCACCGGATGGCACTCCTCCTCCTCCAGAAGTTCCAGCAAAACGTTTGAGTTTTAGTGATTTTGTGGCAGATGCAGATGGTGTTTCCCGCCGTCAACTTATACATTTAAATCCCCCTCTGAAATCTCCTTGTACGGCAGAGTATGCTTTTAGTTATGCGATCGCACGCCATTACTTGGAGGCAAAGGGAATAGTGGCGCAAATCAACACAGAAGGAAACTTGCAAATTGGTAACACTGTGTTTCAGCAATTAAAATCCCATACGAGTGGTTATCAAAATGTTGATGCCAGGGGTTATCAGATACTTCTAAATTACCGTTCTCTGTCTTCTCTTCAAAATATTGCCCAGAAAGTTTCTCTGCGGGAGGTTTTAAACGACGAAATAAAGCCTGAATTATTGGAATCATTGAAAAATCGTGTTGTTCTCATTGGTGTAACGGCTCCAAGTTCTTCTGATTTTTGGGAAACCCCATACGCCTCTAAAAGATTAAACAACGAAAGGGAAATTCCAGGTATGTTTGTACAGGCACATATGATCAGCCACATTCTCAGTTCTGTTTTAGATGGTAGAACTCTATTTTGGTGGTGGTCTGAGTGGGTAGAAACGCTTTGGGTTTGGGGATGGTCTTTGGTAGGAGGTGCGATCGCTTGGCAAATTCGGCAGCCAATCTATCTATGCTTGGCTATTGTCATGGCGTTTTTTACTCTTTTTAGTATCTGTTTTGGTATATTTACTCAGGCAGGGTGGGTTCCACTGATCCCTCCGGCGTTCGCGTTGATGTTTTGTGCCGTTGTCCTGAAAGTTTTACCACAGCCTAATTTAAGCAACAGCAAGAAGCGTTGGAACTCTTATCATGAGAACAAATAAGTTATTTCACAAGCCAATTCAACTGACTTGTATGATTTTGCTACTTGTTAGTAGCGCAAGTTATACTCTACAAGTACAAGCAACCCAGACGCAATCCATCATCCTTGCCCAGAGATTCCCCCCAAATGGAGAGCCCACAGGTCGCCGTCGGGGAGGAACAAGTCGTGGAGAAAACTGTCCGAACCTAAAAACGTCTATCACTGCTTTGGTACCGGGAGAGGAACACAGTAACAAATCTCTTTTAGGATTCACAGTCGCTGAATATCCAACTTTTTGGGTTTATCTTCCTGAATTACCTGCAAACCTGCAGTTTGGTGAATTTGTGTTGCAGGATGAAGAGGGGCATGATATTTACCGCACACCTTTGACTTTGCCTGCAAAGCCCGGAACTTTAGCTATCAGCCTACCATCAAATCCAAAATATGCTCTCAAGCTCAACTCGAAATACCATTGGTTCTTCCGAGTTTACTGTGGCAAGATCCAAGAGCAACCCGATTATTTTTTTGTTGACGCATGGCTGCAACGAGTGGCACTCACTCCCAACCTTGAGAGGCAATTGAACAAAGCCAAACCAAAAGAATTTACTGTATATACTGCTAATAATATTTGGTACGATGCCCTAACAAATTTAGCTGAACGTCGCCGTGCCAATCCAAACGAGCAGGTGTTGGCTGAAGAATGGACTAAATTACTCAAAACCGTGGGCTTGGCAGAACTGGCAGAAAGTCCCATATTACAAGCATTTGACACTCTCCGCCCTAAAGGGTGGGAGATTCCTGGTTCACAGACTCGCCGTTAGACGGCAGGGTTGCCCCAACCGCCCAAGAGGGCAAATCTCAAGAGGCGTAAGTTCCCGTGTGCCCCACGGTACTTAATCCCAATTTCAGGATATTGATGCTGGCATTGATATCTCTGTCTTCTACATAAGCGCAATGATGACAAACATGGGTTCTAGTTGACAAAGATTTTTTCACTTTCGCACCACAATTGGAACAATTTTGACTGGTATTATGAGGAGGCACGGCAACCGTAACCGAACCATATTTATGACCAAAATATTCCAACCACTGCCGGAAAGTTGAGCCCAAATCAACATCAATTGCAAATTGAGCATAGTAACCATCAGCACGGCGTACCAATCTAACTCGTTTAATTTGTTTGATGTCATAGTAGTTAAGGTCAAAACTCCACATCTTCAAATCTGATAGTTCCCTGCACAGATGTTAGACGAATTGCATTTCTGTGTCCCATTGGTTGTCAAATTTTCATCTAAACTGACGATCCGGACATGGTATAGCAATCCGGAATTATTCGTGAGAAAATACTGAGATAAAAACCCCTATTTTACAAGCATTCCAGCCTTTGGTTATTTTCATGTATTATTTATGACTGCCATATCACCGATCGCTGTTCAAAATCCTGATTTGGATAAATCTAAAAATAATACGTATTATGTGAGACAGAAGCAATTATTGGGCAAACTACTACCGTAAGATACTGCCACAAGGTTGAAAAATCGTATAAATAACTGACATCAGGAACTGAGATGCCTGGTGTTGAGCAGCCAAGGATCTTTTCAGGTCACCTCTACTGGTAAAGCGAAATTAGCTTTGTTGAGCAGGTATTAAACAGTAAATAGGGAGCAATACTGGGGATAGCTGGAATGAAAAGATTTACCTTTTATATTGTTTTGTTAAATTGTTTGCTTTTTGGAATATCACCTGTAATGGCTAAATCATTGGCTTTTAGGGTAAGTGACAAGGGCGACAAGGTAGCCACGGGGGACAGGGTAGACACCGGAGACAAGGTAGACAGGGAGAATGGAAAGAAACTCTCCCCATCTCCCCATCTCCAGGTCTCTCCATCATCTTCCGCGTCTTCCAATGCTGTATCTTCTGCCAAAGTATGGGTAATTGACCGGAACAAGCAAACACAACGCGAATCTTATATTTGGGTGGTTAAAGATACTAAAAAAATTGGGCAGCAACCATTTTTGCAAGTTCAAAAGAATTTAGATAAGTCTGAAGAGTCTTCTGAAAAAGCAGGTTCTAGCGCAAAACCTTCGCCAAAAGATGAATTTGAAGCATTTGACAAAGTTATTAAAGATACTGAAAAGCTAGACGGATTATTTACTTTATACAAAAATAAAAAAGAGAACAAAGTATATTTAGAAATTAAGCCTTCTCAATTAAGTAAAAATTTCCTAGCTACAGCAACATTAGAATCGGGTATTGGTGAGGCTGGAATTTACAGCGGTATACCTTTGCAAGATTTCTTGTTTTACTTCGAGCGGATAAATAACAAAGTAAACTTTACAGTTCGCAATGTCAATTTTCGTGCTGGGGAAGGCGATCCACAGCGGCGCTCGCTCGCCCGGTCATTCAGTGATTCAGTTCTCTACTCACTACCAATCAAAAGCATTCATCCACAACGAAAAACCATTCTTATAGACTTGGGTGACTTGCTGCTGACGGATTTAGCAGGATTATCTTTTAGTTTGGGGATTACGCCAGGGACGGACAAATCGTATTTTGGTAATGTGAAAGCCTTCCCGCTTAACATGGTAGTTGAGACAGTTTTAAATTTCTCCAGCACTAATGGTAGCGACAATGCCATGTTCCGTTATGCCTCGCTGCCTGACAGCCGTGGATTTAGCTTGCGCGTCCATTACAGTTTTTCCCAACTTTCAGACAACGGTTATCGCCCGCGTTTAGCAGACGATCGCGTAGGTTATTTTATTAGCGCCTACCAAGACTTATCTAATGACGATCGCAACGACCCATTTGTCCGCTATATAAATCGCTGGAATTTAGAAAAACAAAATCCCAACGCAGCCATTTCTCCACCTAAAAAACCGATTGTTTTTTGGATTGATAACGCAATTCCCTTAGAATACCGAGATGCTGTCAAAGAAGGCGTCCTCATGTGGAATAAAGCTTTTGACAATTAATGGTTTGTTGGGTTTCGTTGTTCAACGTTACACAATTAATGATTTGTTGGGTTTCGTTCCTCAACCCAACCTACATTGGATGCTAAGCAATCTGCCGCTATGCTGTAGCGAAGCTATCGCCAAGATTGTTCTGATAATGAAAAAATAACAATATGAACTACAATGAATAAATATTAAGCCTCCTTAATAGACAAACCTATTAAGGAGGTTTTACAGCAGCACTCATATTTGCACACCTGATTTCCTCTAGAAATCGTCCAAAAATTGGCTAAGGCGGCTGATAACGGGGTCTACCTCTTGTGGAGGAGGAGCCGACGCAGCGTTATTAGCGGGGGGAGGAGTATTATTTATGAATTCCATAACTGGTGCAGCTTGGGTTGACGGCTGCATAGTGGAGACTTGATTCACCATAATTGCCAACTGTGCCACTTGCTGGCTCAATTGCATAATATGGTGTTCCATTGTCTCTAATCGCTTGGATTCCTTGGCAAAAAAACGTCCCTCAAGGTCAGATATTTGATTTTGCAGTTCAGCTATCTGTTCTTCGACCCCCGATGGTGTTGCGGTTTCTATTGCTGTTGGTGTTGGTGTTGGTGTTGGTGTTGGTGTTGCTGCTGGTGTTGCTGCTGGTTTGGGGGTAGGTCTTACAGATTCCGGTACGCACAAAGATTGCCAAAGAGCCTCTTTACAGAGGTCGCTGAAAGTCTTTTCTGGATCTTTTTCCAATTGACTTTCTACAAGAGCTAACAAGCTCTCGTCCGCCACCCCTGGATTGAACGTAACCGATTTAACTACCTTTTTTGACCATTGGAACATTAGTATTAGGCCCTAGCAGAGCGAGCAGAAGATAGTTGTGCCTCTCCATAAATAAACTGCCCCAAAGCATTTGCCTGCCGAGATGGTGCAGCTAGATGTGCATTGATCTTAGCCTCTTTCAGCAGGCGTTGAACATCTTCCCAGAAAAATTCTCCACCGCCTCCAGTTAGGATAACATCAGTAACGCGTTCTGGCAGCCATGCTAAAACGCGGCTACAAATCTCACGAGAAAACATTTCTATGAGGTTGGGAAGAAAATCATCTAGGTTGGTGGGTTTGCTCGAACCTCGCGGACGGTAGAAGCGATCGCCTTTTGGACGGTTGACGGCGGCGATTAGAGACAAAGATTGGCTGTCTGCGCCCTGAATTTCAGCGGCTACAAGCTCATAAAACTTACTCATGCCGAAATCTTCGCTCTTAGAAGCACCTCGGGCAAAACGGAAGTTATCAACCATTAAGCAATCTGTTGTTTGATGCCCAATATCAACGATTGCCACAGATACCTTCGTAAAATCGGGCATTGTTGCGCCCTTCTTGGGTTGAGCTTCACACCATAGCAAACTACCATAACCTTCTGGCATAACCCAAACCTTAGTGATGTTTAGGTTTACAGGTTCTCCGCGAAAATTCATGATGTGAGGACCGGAAAGCTGGCTGATGAGTTGAGCTTTTTCCCGTTCAAATTGCTCTTGCGAAAGATAAGGCAGACCCAGGACAACTGAGATTTCGTCTTTGAGTTTGAAGTAGCCAGCAGCCGCTAGAACTTTGATGAGGGCGTCTTCTACCTTTGATTGACCTACACCAAGGTTAGCCCCGAAATCTGCTGCCAACTGACCGACAGCATAGCCGCTGCCTTGATACTCCAGCCAAAGATCCATCAATGGGTCTGTTGCACGGGCTTCAAAAACACCTCCACGCACTTGTTCCATTGTCATTTCTTTAACGTTGGCAGAAATAAACGTTACATTACCTGGTTCGCGGCTCACACAAGTTTTTGTGGAAGTTCTTCCTAAATCTACACTAAGAATTTTTTTTCCCGAGTTGCTAGGGGTTGGTTGAGTTGGAGTTGCATTGATCGGTGTAGACGCTGAAACCCTATTCATGGGGATAGCAGCTGCATTCATAGGGGTAGCGGCGGATGGTTGGTCTGTCATGAAAGCTCCTAGTAGTTAATTAGCTCTAATAAGTTATCATGCCCATCTTACAAAATGCTTGCATCAGAAAACCCTTGCTGCATCAACTCCGCTTGGAACTTTACCAAACATGACTGAATAGTGAAGCAATGGTTCTAAAACATCAGTTTCACTGCTTACCATACAACGGTGATAAAGCAGTAAGCTAAGTTTTTGGGCTAGTTATGTTTACCTGAAGGTAAACAACACTTATTTTTCTACATTTTGTGCAGACAAGAGTCTTTTATTTTCTCCTGTGTTTTCGTCTGCGCTTCCCAACCCAGGCAATAAATGCCAAGACAAGAAGCCCAAAAACGATTTTAGATACAGGAGCGAGGTACTTGTCCACAAGTTCATACTGGCTTCCCAATATATATCCTGAGTATGTTAGCAAACCAACCCAGACAGCGCTACCCAATGTAGAGTAAATCATGAATGGCAGCAAAGGCATGCGACTGATGCCTGCGGGAACGGAAATCAGTGTCCGTACTCCTGGTACAAGACGACCAATTAAAACTGCCTTTGTGCCTTGCCGATCGAACCACTGTTTAGCCTTTACAATATCTTTGCTAGATATAGTCAACCATTTGCCGTATTTATCAGCTAAGGCAGATAAACGTCTCTCCCCAAGAAATTTTCCAGGGTAGTACCAGACTAGTGCGCCCAATACAGAACCTACGAGCCCCGAAAAAAATACACCTATGACGTTAAGCTTAGCCCCTGGCAAATTTGATGTGTATCCTGCCAAGGGCATAATCAGTTCTGAGGGAATGGGAGGAAACAAATTTTCGAGGAACATCATCAAAGCAATTCCCCAATAGCCTAGGGATTCGATAATCTCTTTTATCCAATCCGTCATTCAGTTAGTTCCTAAAGTTGCTTAGTGAAATTTTGTTAGTCATTGAGCGATCGCGGTCTCAAAATTGCATGAATCCCTGATATTAATCAAGGTATCAAAAATATCTACACATAGGCAATGAGGACAAAGAGCTAGGGGGAAAAGTTGTTAACTCCTCCCCGATGTCCCCGTGTCCCCTTGTTTTCTTATACGATGGGCGTCAATGATTGCACCCTCGATTCAGATTGCCAATCCAACGGGTTCCAAACACGATCTTCTAGAGCCATTTGTTCAATTAAGCTGGCTAGTCGCAACGCTTTGAGCGCTTGTTCGCCTCCAACGGAAGGTTGGTTCCCACCGCGCACACAGTTGACAAAATGTTCTAACTCCGCGCCTAATTTATCAGTATTGCTGGTATAAACTCTTTCAATTACACCATCCTGTCTGTACAACACTTGCCGATAGTCATTAATTGTGCTGGCGGGGGTGTGTCTGTGAATCAAAATTTCATTTCTGAGAAAATCTGCCTCGGTAAATGAGTTTTTGCAATGGGCAGCAATGCGCCGAATTTTGCAGTGTGTTACTTTACTTGCTGTTAAGGTAGCAACGATGCCATTGGCAAAACCCAAGGTGGCGGTCACATAATCCAGATAACCAGAGTCTAGAGTCCGATTTCCACTAGCTGTTAACTTTACTACTGGGGAAGCAGCTAATTCCAAAAGTAGGTCTATGTCGTGGATCATCAAGTCTAAGACAACAGAAACATCGTTTGCCCGACTTGAGTAAGGGCTCATGCGGTGAGCTTCGAGTGCCAACACTTCTTCAGTTTTCAGCACCTTACTCAATTCTAAAAATGCTGGGCTGAATCGTTCAATATGACCGACTTGAAGAATGCATCCAGTCTCCGCAGCTGCATTCACTAGAGATTCTGCTTCAGATATACTCGCCGCAATTGGCTTTTCTATCAAAACGTGGATTCCTGCTAGCAGACAGTTAATACCTACGGCATAGTGCAGTCGTGTAGGAACGGCAATACACACTGCATCCACATGAGGTAAAAGGTCGCAATAATCCTCAAAAAATCGCACCTTGTAATTGCTAGCGGTTTCTAAGCCTCGTTCGACGTTGATATCGGCTACGCCAACTAGTTCGACATCTTTCATTAAACTCAGTACACGGGCATGGTGCTGTCCCATGTTACCCACTCCGATCACACCTATGCGGATTGGTCGTGGGTAGTTGCGCTGTGCTTGACCATTGTGTTCTCCTAGTGACATGCTTCTATTTTGCACTCTTATAATCTCCTCAACCACCAAATATAAAGACGCTACGTTCGTTGGCTGTAATGCGAATTTGCCAATGACGAGTCGTCTGAAACCATCCAGATGGTAACATAGAGGTTCGGTTTATGAAGAATTTCAAAGTTTAATGTGAGTTCCCGTCCTTTGAGTCGGTTTTGTGCACTTAGTTTAAATTGATGCTTTTTTTGCACTTTACAAAAAATCAAATGAGTTTTTCTTAACTTTAAAGAACAACTATGACGTAAGAGAAGTTGCTTAGGTTGCATTTAAAAATGACTTAAATGAAATAAAAATCTCAAGACTCATTACTGTCCACTCCCTTGTTCCAAGATATGTATTATGAAAGCTGTCATTCTATTATCAGGTGGATTAGACTCTTCTACTGTTGTGTACCAAGCTCTAGCTGATGGGTACGATTGCTATGCTATTTCCTTTAATTACCAGCAGCGACACCAACGAGAGTTAAAATCAGCATCTGCGATCGCTAAGTCTGCTGGTGTAGTGCAACATCAAGTGGTAAATTTTGATTTAAGGCAGTGGGGTGGTTCAGCATTGACAGATGACACCATCGATCTACCTCAGGAGCGTTCTTTGGAGGAAATGTCTCAGAGTATACCAATAACCTATGTTCCCGCCCGCAATACTATCTTTCTTAGCTTTGCCCTCGCCTATGGCGAAACCATTGGTGCTGAAAGGGTCTACATTGGCGTCAATGCTTTGGACTACTCTGGATATCCCGATTGTCGTCCTGATTATATTCAGGCAATGCAGGAAGTGTTTCGTTTGGGAACGCAACAAGGGCGTGAGGGATCTCCCATTACCATTGTTGCACCCCTCATTCATTTGAAAAAAACAGAAATTATTCAACTGGGCAATCAGCTAGGAGTACCCTGGAATCTTACTTGGTCTTGCTACGCTGGTGGCGATTTTGCTTGCGGTGTCTGTGATTCTTGCCGTCTGCGTCTTGCTGCTTTTAAGGAATTGGAATTGGTAGATCCTTTGCCTTATGAAGGAAGTAAGAAGTAGGGGAAGACCCAGTATTGAACCGGACATGATATCATTACTCCAAGCGTCGTATCTGAACCTGATGCAACCGAGGTCCAGTAACTGCGACTACGGTGAATTCCAAACTTTGATAATGGAAGGTTTCACCAAGAATAGGAATTTTTTGTAACTGGTATAGCAAAAAACCACCGAGAGTTTGGTATTCCCTGTTCAATGGCAAATTGAAATGCAAGACTTCGTTGAGGTCTTCTAAATTAATTTGCGCTTGTACTAGAAATGTTTGTTCATCCAAAATTTTAATGAGCAAGCCATTGCTATTTTCTGGTTCGTCCAGTTCGCCAATAATTTGGGTGATGACATCATGAAGAGTGATAAGTCCTACAGTACCGCCAAATTCATTCACAACTATTACCATAGAGGGCTTTTCCTGTTGCATCATTGGTAACAGCTCGTTTAATGGCGTGTGTTCTGGCACAAATCGGGCAGGTCGCAACCAGGTCTGGATTTGTGTTTCTAAAGATAGTTTCCCTAAAGTTAAAGGTTTTGCAAAATCTTTGAAGTAGACAATACCGCGAATATCGTCCAAAGATTCTCCAGTAACAGGGTAGCAAGAGTGACCAGTGGCTACCATTCTCTGAAGAAAAGTTAGGAAGGTGGCGTTTTTTGGCAAGGCTACAATACCAGTCCGGGGAATCATGACTTCTTGCACTGTGACTTCCCCAAATTCAAAGACGTTTTTCAGCCATTCGCGCTCTTCCTCCTGCAAACCTGTGGATTCTCGTTCAGTGGAAATGATCAGCTGCAATTCTTCAGATGTAACGGGAGGTCGCCAAATTTGACTTATGTACTGGATACCGAACAATCGTAACAACCAACGAGTAGATTGATTGAGAATCCAGATATAGGGGTTAAAAAATCTTACAATTGCTCCAATGGATGGTCCCAAAAATTTAGCAAGCTGTTCTGAATACAGCATAGCTATTGATTTCGGACAAAGCTCTCCCAAAACTATTTGCAAGTAGGCTATGAGAACAAAGGCAATTGGAATTGATAAAGAATGGGCAACAAAACCACTCATACCCTTGGGTAAGGGTAAAGAAAGCAGCCATGATTTGATCAAAACAACAATCGTACTTTCTCCAATCCAGCCTAGTGCCAAACTTGACAGGGTAATACCTAATTGCGTTGTAGATAGCAATCGGTCAATGCTGAGCTGCAGCACTTCAACGGAGATGGCTTGTATATCACCAGCTTCTACGAGCTGACGAATACGCGATCGCCGCAATGTTACCATTGAAAATTCTGCTGTCACAAAGAAGGCATTGATGGCAATCAGCAGCAGTACTGACAACAACCGCAGCCCTACATCTGTCCAACTTAAATTCAGAAAACCACTCACGCCCAAGCTCGTGTAAAACTGACGCCCCCAATGAGAATTTTTGTTACTGGTTAGTAGTTAGTGGTTAGTGGTTAGTAGTTGATAGCACCACTAACTACTATCTACTATCTACCAACACTTATCTATTTACAGGAATATTTGATACCTGTAATCGGAGTTTTTGTTCCGGATAGTCTGTGAGAGAAAGTGAGATTTGTTTTACATCGTCAAGTACAGCTGAAGGAATGCTGATTGTACCAGAATATGTAGGTCCATTGGCAGGTATTTCTGATGGCAAACCTTCTGTGCTGGCACTGAGGGTTCTTCCTTTGTCATCGGAAACATCCAAGAAACTATACAGAAAGCGCACAGAATCCTTGCCCTTGTTCTGCATCTTCACCCGCAAAAGTAAAGCCCCCCCAGAATAGCGAGCAGATTGTACCGACATACTAACACCTTCGCTTTCAGAACTCACTGGAAAACCTTCTTGAGGCTTTTCTTCTTCAACTACTGAGGCAGGTTTTTGTTCTTGCTGTTGCTTGGTATTTTTCGTTTCCTCATTGTCCTTGTCTTGCTTTGTGGATTTGGTAGCCTTTTTGCCATCAATTCGAGCCTTGACAACTTTGAGGATTTCATCCTCCTTCAGTAGTGCTAACCCTGCTTGTTGTGCGGTAGCTGACTTACTGCTAGCGAACTTGGTTGTAGGACGCGCATCTGGTGCAGTGACACCTTTTAGCGCTGCACTCCCCAAAGTGAAGCCCCAAAACGCACTGACAGAACCAGCCCCCAACATGAGGATTAACAAAATCAAAGTTAAAAGTACAGTAGAATTCAATTTCATTGTAAACAAGATATAACTCAAGAATGGTGGTATATTCAAAAATATTGAAACTAAAACTTCATTGCCCGAAAGGGCTTAATCAATATTAGTCTGCACTATCGTACTGTCAAATTATGTAGTATTAAAATCTAATAAGTTGATTACTTGTTGTCACTATCTGTAAGTGTATGCTACAGTTAGTAAGGTAAAACCAGGGTTGGCCGAGCGGTTGAGGCAGCGAACTCATAATTCGCCCCAGGCAGGTTCAACTCCTGCACCCTGGATTAACAGATTGATTCCTCAGTCCTTAATCATTAACAACTGACAAATGACAAAGGACTAAGGGTCAGATATAACCTCACTATCGTGATGAGTTGGTTTCAAAACGAAACTCAGTTCCTGTTTTGAGTTGGTTAGCGTTCAGAGCAGGAGACATGAGTATTGATGAGGTGTAAGGATTCGGTAAATCCGGTGTCCGAATGTAGGGATCGTGAGTCGCTTGTTGGTTAAGAACATCGCGGTAAACAAAATTCATCAACTCGGCATCTCGTGCAATTTCCTGTTCTGGAAATGAATTGCGGAACAAAGACCCCTTTCCTAGTATGAAGTCTAATTGACGCCATATGGACTGGTTGCGGTAAAAATTAGGGTCATTCTTGAAAAAAGCGCGTTCAAAGACTTCATTCGTCGTTTGGTACTTGGGTACTTCTGTGTCAGCGGTTGCAACAGCAGGAAAACTCATACTAGCTAGTAATATCAATAACCCACCAAGGGCTCTAAATTTTGCGCCCATCATTCACTGCTCCTCAACATTTGTGCGAATTTTAACTTATGCTTTATTTCAGAACTCCTAAGAGTTCATCCTCTTGGTGTAGCATAATTTTTTACTCATTGTCATGACTAATCAAGCCGAAAGCCTTGCTCAGCCTCACCTGTGGGCAGCTACCACTGATTTAGGAACTCTACGCCAAGAGTTGCTAAATTTGTTCTGCGAACTGGCGTATCAAGAGGGCGACTTTGTCCTCAGTTCCGGGCAGCGTAGCTCTTACTATATCAACGGCAAACAAGTGACACTCCACCCTCAAGGTGCTTTGGCAATTGGTCGTATTCTTCTATCCCGACTGCCATTAGATACTCAAGCCGTTGCTGGTCTAACTTTGGGAGCAGATCCAATTGTGAGTGCCGTGAGTGTAATATCTGCTTATGAAAATAGACCCATACCAGCGCTTATTGTTCGTAAAGAAGCCAAGGGACACGGAACGAGAGCGTATATTGAAGGTCCTAGTTTACCAGAAGGTGCAAAAGTCATTGTTTTAGAAGATGTTGTTACCACCGGACAATCTGCCATGAAAGCTGTTGAACGGCTACAAGCGGCTGGTTATACCGTCAATCGGGTTATTTCATTAATTGACCGCAAACAAGGAGGAGCAGAGTTCTATCAATCCGTAGGATTGCAATTTGAAGCAGTGTTCACAATTGAGGATATTCAAAAAAGGTATGGGGAAAGGATGAAGGATAAAGGATAAAGGATAAATAATACTTCATCCTTCATACTTAACACTTAACACTCAATACTTCATCCTTCATCCTTCATACTTTATACTTTTGTTTTTTCTCTTGCCAAAAACTTCTCAAGTTCTGTCAGTGCGTCAGCATCAACTTTGGTTTGCATTGGGCAGAACTTAGGACCACACATCGAACAAAACTCAGCAGTTTTGTAAATATATCACACTCTTGCACTTTATAGCGCCATTTAGCCTCATGAATCATGTATTTTCCATCAACGTAACTTCTTAAATTTGAAGGTAGTTTTTGATATATCTGTTGCATATCAATGTAGTATGTTTCTCGAGCCGAGTTTGGTAAAACTCGCGGAGACAACATAGTAAATGGCAAAGGTTCATCAAGAAATGCACAATCAGTATGCCAGTACCTACCAGTTCCAGGAACTCCTATTTTCTTTCCGTTTCGCGGAATGTTAGAGGAAACAAATATTTCAGGGTAGTTTGGGTGATGATAGTTGCTTTGAAGATAGATTTGTGGCGAACCAATTTTTTCAGCCAATTCTAAATATTGCTTTTCAGTAAGATATTGGTTCCTCAAAATGACTAGTTTGTGTTCATACACAAGCTGTTTAATAGTTTTGACTTCTGTTTCAGTAAATAAGAGAGCATCTATGTCTAAAATTTCAGCACCGATATGCTCTAAACGCGGTCTATTGATTTTCATTGCTTTCGTTGTCATGTTACTATCCTAGTTGGGTAATGCACATGTAACTCACATATTTTTTAGCGATGACCGTTATTTGTTTTCTGTCCAAGTTTTTTGTACTATAAAGAAACTAATGAACAATGACAAAGAACGCTCTTCAGGAGTAAATATGCAACTTACATGCATAACAGATCGAGCTTGAAGTAAATAAGTGGGTAAAATGAAATATAACTACGTTGAGAGTATTATTGATTTTTTCGTTGTCCTTTAATCACAATAAATTGCTGAGGACTAATCTCCAAAAAAAACTCTCTCCAATAAGCTTTATTTATGCCCCGACTTACTTAACAATCTTTTAAATTAAGTACACCAATGCTTTTCAAGAAGATTATTGCTAACTAGCAATTACTAGGCTTAACCTTTAGATAAGAATTAAGTTTTTATTTTATTCTTATCAAAAACTACTTTACCAAACCATAAAATAAAAATCTATGGACATTGTTTAGATACAATTTGACGTAGTCCCTGGCATAAATACACAGTAATACTTCAAAGATGTTACTCAGCAGATTGAAGTCTTGCCTCCTCACATTTATTCCAATACAATTTAGTTGAGGTTAATATATAAAATAACACTTATGTAGAAACGCGCTGTTTAAAGCATCTCTACATTTTGTTTCTGATAAGGTTTCTGGTCTTATCTAAACCGTATTGACCTTTGTTCTTACTTCTTAAACTTGCTACCCAAGGATGAAAAAAATAAAGTATACAAAAAAATATGGGTAAAGTTTTTCTCCTACCCAATTTTTCTGTTAAATTTTGAATCTTGGCTCTTGAATCTTGATTCTTGACCCTTGAATGGGTAACTTTTCTTAAAAAATTGAGGAAGCAGAAATTAGAAATGAATTTTCATAAATCACATCTTGTACCAGTATCAAAAACAGAGTTGAGTGACATCATTTGACCAACGCTGTAGGTTGAGTTGCTGCATTAACTAACCGACCATCTTCCATAGAAATGATGCGATCGGCAATATCCAAAATGCGATTGTCATGAGTCACCAGTAAAATTGTGCATCCTTGTTCTTTTACTAGACGTTGCATTAAATTTACAACATCTCGACCAGTCTTACTGTCTAAAGCCGCAGTAGGTTCATCTGCTAAAACTAACTTAGGGTGAGTTACGAGGGCACGGGCAATAGCAACTCGCTGTTTTTGCCCTCCAGAAAGATTTTCTGGATAATAATCTATTCGTTTCTCCAAACCAACTATTTTTAGTATTTCTTTAGATTTAGTAATGATTTCTGCTTTAGTAATATTGTCATGAAGTTCCATCGACATTTGGACATTCTGTCGAACTGTCATAAACGGTAATAAGTTGTGAGCTTGAAAAATGTAACCAATGCGACGGCGCGTTTGCACAATTTGCTCTTCACTGGCTCCATTTAATTCTTCGTTTAAAATTTTAAGACTGCCTTCTTGAACTGAACGCAATCCACCAATTAATGAAAGCAGAGTAGTTTTACCAGACCCTGAAGGACCAGTCATAATTACAATTTCTCCAGGAGAAATTGCTAGATTTATATCGAATAAAACCTGCTTTTTTAAAGCGTTTTTACCAAAGTAATGGTTCAAATGCTGAATAGATATGATAGGATTCATACAGTTCTCACACCTAGAAAATATCCGCTGGATTTGCTGCTTTTAGTTTATTTACAGCAGTTGCACCAGAAATGAAGCACATAATAATAGTTGATATTAGAACAAAAGTAGCTCTATCAAAATTCATGCTAATCGGAAGAAGAGTAGCATCTTTTGCTAATTCATAGAGAATAACAGAAATAAATAAACCTGGTGTATAACCTAAAATTGCAATAAATATAGCTTGTTGCAAAACTACAGATAATAGATAATTATGTCGATAACCTATAGCTTTTAAAGTAGCATACTCGGGCAGGTGTTCGGCAACATTTGTATAAAGTATTTGGTAAACTACTACAATGCCTACAATTATTCCTAGAAAAACTCCTAAGTTAAAAATAAAACCAATTGCTGTACTGGATTGCCAGTAATTTTTTTCAAACTTGACTAATTCTTCCTTAGAAAAAATTTGAACATCTTCAGGTAAATATTTTTTCAATTTCTTAGTAAAAATCTCGATGTTAGTTCCCGTTTTAAGTTTGATTAAGCCTATGTCAATAAAGTGTTTTTGACGATGGCTAAAAATCCGTAAGAAGTTAAGATGGCTGGTGAGTAAATTCCCATCAGAACCAAAAGATGTTCCTAACTTAAATAATCCAGCTACTTGAACTTTTCTGTTGTTTCCACCTTTACCCACTTCTGTAACGATGAGATTTGATTCCTGATAATCTTTAACAAGAATTCCAAACTCAGTTCTTGAATCTCTATCAAATAAAACTAAATCAGGGACTTTGAGTTTATCTATGTTTTCCTTAACACCTGGTAAATCAAAGGTTGGATATCTAATATCAAAACCAATGACAAATATATTGCGCCAATAATTTTTAGTTTTGGGATTTTTCCATTGAGTAAAGTCTAAATAGATTGGACTAACAAAATCTACTTCAGGAAATGCCAAAGCTTGTAGAAGGCGACGTTCAGAAAAACGTTCCATTGCAATTAAAGCCGTAGACCGAGGACTAATTAAAAAGCAATCGCCTTCTAAACTTTGATGCAAACGAACAGCACTGTCAAACAGAGCATCACGAATACCAAGTTGTACAAAAATAATAACAACAGCAAAAATGACTCCTGCTAGTGCTACAATTAATCGAACTTTTTGGTATTTCAGTTGTAACCAAGCTGTGGGTAATTTATTAATCATTGTTCATCTTCTGAATTGTTCTTACCTGTGACTTCTGTCATGGATTCTTGAGAACCCGTCAGTTTCTTGTCTGCATTCAGAGAAGAAGTATTAATGACTACATTAACTTGCATATTAGTTAAACCAGCTACTTGCTCGCTATCTTCAGAATTCAGGGCAATTTTAACTTCCACTACCCTGGCATCAGTATCAGCAACTGGATCTGTGCCTAAAACACTTTTTCTACCAATCCGCAAGCCAATCTCTTTTACAGTTCCTTCCAAATCTCTGATTCCTTGCTCGCTTGCGATCGTTGCTCGTTGACCGATACGCACTCTGGCAATATCCGTTTCATAAACTTCTGCTGTTACATACATTTGGTCTGTCTGACCTAGCTCAATAATTCCTCGATCGCTAATAATTTCACCAGACCAAGAATGAACTTTCAAAACTTGACCATCTTTTGGTGCTCGTATGTAAGCCAAAGCTAAATCTGCCTTTGCTTTTTGGACATTAGCTTGTGCTTGTTGAACCTCTGCACTAGCGACTTGTACATCTACTGAACGAATTTCTTCAGTTGCATCTAAAGTTGCTTTTTCTCGTTCAATCTGTCTTTGCTGTGTCGCAATTATCCGATTAAGATTAGCTTGAGCTTCTTGAATTTGCTCTTTTCGACTTGTAATAATCAAATTAAGGTTAGCTTGAGCCTCTTGAAGCAATTTTTGATTTGTTTTTTCTTTCAAACAGAAATTATTACGAGACTGTTCTGAGATTGCACCACTTTGGTACAATAGCTGATAGCGCTGACAATCACTTTGAGCATTACTTAACTCAGATTGAAGCCTCCCAATAGTTGCTTCTTGAGTATTTTTTTCTCCTTGCAGCTGAGCCTTGATGTTAGAAATAGTTGCTCTTTGCGTATTAATTTGCCCTTCTAACTCAGCCTTTGTCTGTTGCAATCTAGCATCTTGAGCAAGGATATCACCTTTTTTTGCTCCAGCTTTTACCTGAGCTAAACGAGCTTGAGCAACTTTAACCTGTTTTTCAGCAATTTCTAGAGTAGCTTGGAGGCGAGCGCGATTATCTAGTATTGCAATCACCTGTCCCGCCTTAACTTTGTCTCCAACTTTCACTAACAATTGGTCAACTCTTGCACTTTCAGTGGAAGCAGGAGCAGACAAATGAATTATTTCTCCTTGAGGTTCCAAATAACCCAAAGCAGCAATACTATCGACATAATTTTTAGTAGCTGATGCTATTGTCGAAGGGCTTTTGGTAGGAGGCTGGGGATGTAAAACAGAGTAAACAGCAACAACAGTCGCTGTTAAACCAGTCACGGCTATTAGAATGGGAAACTTTCCGATTTTTGGTTTGGTAATTAGCTCTAGTTTCATTTTAGAACAATTCAAGACGGTTAATCAATTGAGAATCAATTTATCTTTTTCAATTTGTATATAAGTAGTTTGGTACAAATAAAGTTAACAGGGTTTGACAGGTTATAAAAACTCCATATTTAATTAATTCTTTTGTTTTCGTTCCTCAATCAAACCCACTTTATAAATCTGACCACCTACTTAAAGTACCAGTCCGAAATTCATGTATTAGAGTTAAAAACCCAGTTTCTTTTAGTCTCACAAAACAATATCGTTCTTTTTAACAAACGGAAATCGAATTGTGGGGCTTATTGAACCGATTCTTTAGTACGATGTCCATTTCTCCACTCTTGTGGAGAAATTTTATGAATTTGACGGAACCGACGAGAAAAGTAGCAAGAATCTGGATACCCTACTGCTGTGGCAATTTGAGTTACTGATTGGTTAGTATCTAAAAGCAAATAACGAGCTTCTAACATCCGACGTTCAACAACCCAGCTAAAGATAGTTCGTTTAGTTTGGCTTTTTACAAGGCTAGTTAAGTAAGCGGGAGAATAACCAACTGCTTGAGCAACATCAACAAGGGCAATTGGTTTATAATAGTTCTCCTCAATAAACTGGAAGACTTTTTTAAATTGAGGATGATCGGGAAAGATAGATTCATGTCTTCGCAAATTTGCAGTCTTCTTAAAACTAGTTTCTAAGAAGTTTTTGCGATTTTCTAGAGAATCCGAGATGATAACACAGCTCATAGAATTCACTTTTTAGAGGTAAAGGTTGAACTACTGAGAGCGTTGTGTAAGCTTTAGCTGAAGGGCGATAAAACCTAAATATCTATGATGTTGTTATGATAAGCCTCATAGCCCTCAAACATCGTCACTCGTACTTCTTATTGCGTTCGAGTTTCATAGATTAAGTGACAAATTTCATACGACTTTGTACGAAATTGACTCAACTTTGACCTTCCAACTCAATTGTTTAGCTGTCATGGCGTCATCCATAACAACCATATTCTTCAACACAAAGCGTATCTTTGTATTCCTTTGCGTTTGAGTTACAGCATTTTTCAGGTAAATGAAGTACATCGGTAGGGGCGCAAGGCGTTGCGCCCTTACAACAGTCTGTACCTCCTCCGCGTTGCAATTTGCTGTAAGGTTGTTAATTCTTTATCCAATAAGTTTTTCAAAGTATTTTATAGCCCCGTCAGATTTGACCTACTATCACTATTCTGTTTTTGCAACACAACCCACTCAAAAATAATTGTAATAACTGCCTTGGTTATATATCAAAGCAGTTATAGTTGCAAGTTCTTATGAACGGCTGACTGCTTGAACAAACACATGGGTAATAAATCCCGATAGAGCGTCAATCTCTCGGCTCTCTGTCACTGGCATTTGACCATCTATCAATAGCATTGCTAACCCATGCACCAATGACCAGGATACTAGCACCAGTTGTTTTGGTTCTCCCGATCGCATTACCCCTGTGCTCTGACCGTCAACAATCACATTCACTAATACCATAAATGCTTGTTTAGATGCCTCTTTTAGAGAAGGCTGTGTCTTTTCATTTATTCCATAACTTCCAAACATAACTCGGTAGTGGGAAGGGTGAGAAATTGCATAGCGAACATAGGCAATTCCAATTGCTTCCAGTTGTTTCAGTGGATCGTTAGGTGCCTGTTGCAATGCTTCTTGAAGCGAGCAATAAAGCCCTTGAAAACCTTCTTCTGCTAGCGCAGTTAGCAGGGATTCTCTGTTAACAAAATGCTGATAAGAATCAGCATTAGTCATTTCCTTCAAGTGAAAATCTTCTTCCTTTCCTGCATATGTTCTAGATACCATTTTCTAAAATTCCTTTGAAGATAATTTAGTGTTCTATACTTTAGTTTAGAATTTCCATATTGCGTTAACAAGGGTTAATTTATCGAATTTTAATTATTTGGTATTTCTTAATTTATTTTTATAAAAAATAGCTCGAACATATATAAATAAAATTTCTGGAAAATTACAGTTTTTTACACTTAACAGTAGCAAATTGCTACCTAAGAAAAACCGACTTTCCAGTTTTTTAATTAATAATAAACTTCCAGAAAGAGTCTTCAAAAAAATGTATTTTTAAAAAATTTATTTAGAACTATGCATTACTTTTTCTACAAAATCAGTGTAGATCTCCCCCTGTAAAAACTCTAATTTTTGTAGAATTTTTTGATGGAAGCCAATTGTAGTCGGGAGCCCCGTTAATCCACACTCGCGCAAAGCCCGTTTCATGCGATTGATTGCAATAGTACGATTTGGTCCCCAGACAATTAATTTGCCAAGCAGGGAGTCGTAATAAGAAGGAATTTGATAATCGGTGTAAATATGAGAATCCATCCGGACACCAGGACCTCCAGGCGGCAAATAACCAGTAATTCGTCCTGGCTGGGGACGAAAGTTTTGTTCTGGATCTTCAGCATTAATTCGGCACTCAATTGCATGACCGCGAAGCACTACTTGGTCTTGGGTCAATGTCAATTTTTCACCTTGAGCGATCCGAATTTGTTCTGTAATCAAATCGAGACCAGTGACCATTTCTGTCACTGGATGCTCAACTTGTATCCGGGTATTCATTTCCATAAAATAAAATTCGCCAGTTTCAGAAAGTAAAAACTCAACTGTGCCTGGACCTACATAGTTAATTGACTTGGCAGCCCTAACGGCAGCTTCCCCCATTTTGTCTCGCAGTTCTGGAGTAAGAGCAGGGCTAGGAGCTTCCTCTAGCAATTTCTGATGACGACGTTGAATTGAACAATCTCGCTCACCCAAATGGATGACATTGCCGTACTTATCAGCCAGAATTTGAAATTCAATATGGCGAGGGCGCTTGATAAATTTTTCCAAATACAGGCTTGGATTACCAAAGGCTGCTTGAGCCTCTGCTTGAGCGGCTAAAAACAACTTGATGATTTCGCTATCATTTTGTACTAGCCGCATTCCTCGTCCACCACCACCTGCAGTAGCTTTAAGCATTACAGGATACCCAATTTGCTGTGCTATTGCCTGTGCTTCTAGTTCGTCTTTAAGCAACCCATTACTACCGGGTATAGTAGGCACACCAGCTATTGTCATGGTTTTCTTAGCGGTTGATTTATCTCCCATAGCCCGAATGGCTTCTGGGGAAGGTCCAATAAAAGTAATGCCATGGTCACTACAAATTTCAGCAAATTGGGCATTTTCAGATAAAAAACCATAGCCAGGATGGATGGCAGAAGCATTACGAGTCAGGGCAGTGGCAATGATTGTGGGAATATGGAGATAACTTTTGCTACTAGGAGCTTCGCCAATGCAAACAGCTTCATCAGCAAGTTGGACGTAGAGGGCATCACGGTCAGCTACAGAGTAAACCGCAATGGTGGCAATTCCCATTTCTTCGCAAGCCCGGAGAATGCGTAAAGCAATTTCTCCACGATTAGCAATTAATATTTTAGAAAACTGCATTTTTTAGAATGTAAATATTCAATAAAATTGAAGAACCTGAAGGGTTATTTAAGTCGCGTCATACTACTGGCAGTATTCTTGTTGAAATGGGAAGTTACTTTTTTGATGCATTCTTCGCCATACTTGTGGAGTTGTCCCATGAAGCCGGAGAAACAAACGACTAAAATGGCGTTTATCGGAGTAGCCCACCGCTTGGGTAATCTGTTCTACCGACTGGTTAGTTTCTTTAAGCAAGCGACGCGCTTCTGCCATACGGTATTCAATAATCCAAGCAAGCACGGTCTTTCCAGTATCCCGTCGTATGACATTGGTAAGATAGGCTCGGGAACGACCAACCGCTTCAGCCACATCCTTGAGGCTAATGGAATCTTGATAGTGCGTTTCAATAAAGTTGAAGACGCGAATCAGCAGGGGGTGAGTATGAAGCAAGCAATTCTGGAACTTTACTGCTATTTTTGCAGTGTTAATGAGTGAATCTACATTTAAGGCATGGGGTTCCGTGCAATTGAGCAAGTGAGTAGAGTCCATAGCGTTACTCTTTATTTGGAAATTCATCTAAAAGCCTCCGCGAGCGGGAAAACCTTGCGTCTTTAAACCAAGGATGCCAGTTGCTGCTATATAAAACCCAGGCAAATCTAGACTTTACTTCATTGGGAGCATGGGAGCGGTTATCCCTCAGCTTTGCTTTCACGCCGAACGCCAGACGCGATACGCTCCTGTGCTTCAACGCGCTTAAAGAGCGCAACGCACTGGCTCAAATTAATAGCTGCGTTTAAATCCCTATCGATAGAACTGCCACAACTAGAGCAATCGAACACTCGCTCAGACAAGGATAATTTATCTTTCTTGTACCCACAACAACTACAAGTTTTGCTGGATGGGTACCACTGGTCTGCAACAATTAATTGACTACCAAACTTTTCACACTTGTATTCCAACTGTCGGTCATATCATGTTCGGTTAAACACTTGTAATAAAAATACCCCTCCCTAACCCTCCCCTTATTAAGGGGAGGGTGCCGTTAGGCAGGTGGGGTAGAATTTGTGTATCGTAAGTAATGAGTCGAACATGGTATCACACTTCGTGTTTCAACTTTGTGGGCTTTCTGCTTTTATCGTTGTAAAAAGAAAACAATAAGTAAAGTTTGATTGAGTTGATAGAAAAAATATTGCCTGGGAAATATTTTCAGAAATAAATTTTGGTTGATGCCCTGAAAACTTATATATAATCTCGAATCAGAAGAATAACAAATATTCCGATTTAGAAGGATGTAAGGTTTGGGAAACAGGTTAAATAGTTAGCTGTAAGAATATGAAAACCGAACTGCCTCAGTACAAGGAGTTTAACGAACAAGATTTTTGCCCACGGATTGATTTGTTTTGAGGTTGGCATTTTCTCTAGCAATAAATGGTGTGGATGCAGGCTTTTGAGATACGATGTCATAGACAGCTTCGAGTGCAGATTCGATGGAACCTTGCAACCAAGCGGGGTACTTTGAGCAATGTTCGCCGGCAAAGAAGAGATTCTTTTGCGGTCTTGCTGCTTCGAGATAGCTGATGGTGTGGTTGGATTCGTCAGACATATCATCGCTCCAATGCACCGTGCAACCGCCAGCACTCCATTTATAGTTACCCCAGGCGATGGAGGCTACCCCTGTTACCATACCATCAGTTTGCAATTCCGGGTGAACCTGACTGACTGTATTTTTAACAAAGTCATGGCGTTCTGGTTCGGACATATTGCCCAGGCGGTCTGCATCGTCACCAATGGTGTAAGAGGCTAGCATGACGCTACCGTTGTTGGGGTTGAACTTTACAGAAGGATAATAGGTTTGGCGAACACCTTCTCCAATAAAGGATGCACCACCATGAATTCCTTGCTGAGACCAAAATTGTTGTTGTGTATGGAATGCGACTTTTGTGGCGGAGCAATAAATCGTGTTGTGGATGGATTGGAGCTTTCTTTGATCGAATCCTTCTAATTCCATTTTCCGGAGTATTGAGAAAGGAATTGTACAAAGAACATAGTCACAAATGCGGGTATGTGATTCGCCATTTTCCAACCAATCAATTTCCACAAAGTTTTCCCGGACTCTGATTGCTGTCACTTGTTGGTTGCAGTGAATTTCTGCTTTGACCGACTCAACTAAGCGCCAGATAAGCTGCTCCATTCCACCTTTGATTTGTAATAAGTCGTGGCTGGTTTCAACTAGGATGTCGTTGAGGAACATATCCAATGCTTTGCTGCAACGAGCGCGGAAACCAGGATGAGCTTTGATGAAAGCTTGTAAATCGATGGTTTCCATGTCTTCACTAAAATAAGGGCTTAAATCTAAACGTTCTAATTCATCCATGAGATGCGATCGCAAATCTTGTTCCAAACTTGCACGCAAATTCCCAGGGGAGATAGTATTGACAACCATTTGCAACCATGTGGCAAACAGGCGAGTTTTTTCGCTGTAACGAGTGTCGGTATAGATACCGCCATGGCGTTGTTGGAATATGCGAAGTGCATCCTTGATGCGGAAAACATTGCCTTCGACATTCATGAAAGCGTTTTGCTCCTCGAATACCGTGACGAATTTGCATAACTTGTCACCCAATCCCATTTCATTGACATAATGAAGTGTATGGTTGTGGGAGCTAGGAATCCGCATTGCGCCCAACTCTGCGTAGGGTGCGTCTTTTTCACTCCCAAAACGGTGAGTCCAGACTCGACCACCAATGCGAGGGCTACCTTCCATAATCGTGACTTCGTGACCCAACTTCTCTAATTCATAGGCTGCAACCAACCCAGCGATTCCCGCACCCAAAATGGTGATTTTTTTACCAGGCTCGACGTTAGAAAGTTGGCACATCTCCAGCATAAATTTAGTGTCCATAGTTAGATACCTCGTGAGTGATGATTCAGAAAATGATTTTGATTGAGTTTCGGGCTGATTCGCCGTTGCGTTGGCAGCGCCTCAACCCCTTCTGTTATTCACCACGGTTGATAGATTGAGTTTATGCAGCTGCAATGCACCTTCCGGAGAATTGTCTTGCATATTTCTTGTGTCTTGTGGTGCGGGCGTCCCCGCCCGCCTGGGATTTCAGGACGCAGGTTCTGGGCAACTTCTAATGCAGCCATGCCAGTCAGAACATTTAATTGAAGTGTTGGGTTTCGTTCCTCAACCCAACCTACCCCTCTACTCCTCCCCAAATCCGCCCCAATCGAGAGGAGGGTGGTTTCAAGCGGGTGGGATGTTTCGTTATTGAAAACCGATTCACGCAGTCGTTTTTCTAAGATACTCAAAAACTTTCTCAATTTGTTTCGGTGCTTGCATCTCCGCAAACAGGCGAATGGCCCTGTCAAAATGGGTTTTGCTATTCTTTTGCTTTTTCATCTTGCTATAAGTTATACCTAGCTGAAAATGAGCAACTGCTAAATCGCACCTAGCACCTATTTTTTCCAAAAGCTCGATCGCTTCTAAATGATTTGCCACAGCTAATTCAAAGTTTGCTTGTTGTCGGTGAATTTCTGCCATACCACAAAGTGTTTTTGCTTTCACTTGCGTGTAGTGACTTTCTTCAGCAAAAGTCAAGGCTTTGCTAAACATTTCATCTGCTTTAGTAAAATCACCCAAATTGACGTATGTTTGACCTAAAATTTGGATAAAATAAGCAAATCTACCAGTTTGTTCAACAAGTTTTTGTATTGCGATCGCTTGATAAGCCACCTCAGCTAATGAATATGCCTTATCCCGCACACCCAGATCGGAATTCACTAAAGCCAGACAAACAGTTGCTTTTTCCGCCCAGCGATTATGGTCGGTATTTTGAGCTAAGTCAATAACCTGCTGAAATAATTGGGCAGATGCATCCAGTTCCCATAAGTCAATCTTGTAAAGACCGATGCTTAATAGAGAATCTAGCTCAAGCATCTTAAAATAATAAAACTTATGTTTATTTTCCTTAATTTGTACAAGGGATTCAAGTACCTGCTTGGCTATATCAATAGACTTTTCCTGACATTCTATAGCTGATTGAATTTTACCAGTAATCCAGTATAAATCCCCTAAAATATTATAAAGCTCGCTCAATTTCTTATCTGAAGAAGCATTATTAAGAACTTGTGTAATGGCACCAATTAAAGGTTGCAGCCACCCCATACGATATAATGTACTACCAAGTGGCAAAAACTGCTGCCATTGATTGTTTCTGCTTTTGAGAATAACCTGACCTGCTAGCTCAAAATTATTGATTTCTACATAGTGATAAAATGCTTCCATAGCTTGCAAAGCATCTTTAAATGTTGCAATCGTTGGGACGGTATCTGTCCAGAACTCCGCAGCTTTCCGGTTTGTAATCTCCCATTCATCACTGATACGCAAGCGAGAAATAGCCTCCGAGCGAATGATGGGATGGAGCCAGTAATCTCCTTTATGGCACTCTACTAAAGAACGATTTCTTAAAGATGTCACAATTTGCTGGTGCTGGGAAACTGGAACATCCCACAGTAAACTGAATAGCCCTTGTTTGGGAATTTTGGATACATCTTGATAGCGGTAGCATCCCAAACGGCAAAGCAGGCGATATGCTTGGGGGTCTAGGGCTTGCAAGCGGTTAATTTGACTGACAACCAAATTTTTTAAGTCAACAGCAGCCAGTGGTTCCGCTTGGTTTTCTCCCCAATAAGCAGTCATATCACTGTCAAAATCCTGCTGGATTGAACCGCAGAGAATGCCCATTGCTTTAGCATTCCCTCCATAAGCATGGTGCATGATTTGCAGGGTTAGTGAATCAATAGGTAATCCTCGGTGGGTGAAAAATTCCTGCCACGTGCTTCTATCTAAACCAGGGAGACGGTAGTGCTCTACGTTAACTTCTGGTTCGCAGAGGCGATCGCGACTCGTAATCAAAGTGACAGATTGGACTCTTGCATCAGCTAAAATACGCAATAGCTCCACATAATTGCGGTGGGGAGCAATAAATCGCCCTTGTCCGTCGAGGGCTGGTTCCAAATTGTCAATCAGAACCCCAATGCGACGAGTATGAAGCTGTCGTTTCAGTCGTCCCAACGTCACCCCAAACTCAATTCCAGGTTCTTCATCAAAATCCTGCTTCAACCACTCTTCCACCACGTGTTCCGCAGCGGTGATATTCTGAGTCTCCTTTGCCATTAAGAGTTCTAAAACCAAATCGAATCCTTGAGTTTGCAGATATTGTTGAGCCAGAGTCGTTTTACCTACCCCTCCCTCACCTTGGATAACAATGACTTTTACGCCTCGTTCCACTAAAGTATTGAGGTGAGAAATTGCTTCTGTCCGCCCGAGAAAATTGATGTTGTCGCGTTTTGTCGTGAATTCTGTTCTGAGATGCTCCTCCTCTGTAGGGTGTAGTAGCGTTGGTGGGGCGACGTTTTCAGGAAAACGCGAGCGATCGAGCAAATTTGAGAGAACGCTTGCTTTCTTCCAATACCGCTCCAAAGCCGCTCGACAATTACTTTTCGTTATCTTCTCTCGCAGCGCTTTGGAAAGAAGTTTCCACAAATCGGAACCAACATCTTTGGCATGTCCTTCCGTACAACCGTAAGCATTTGCAATCTCTAGGTACTTTCGACCTTGCCAAACTTGCTGAAGAATAACTTTTTGCAGATCGCTCAACCGTTCGCCGGTTTGAGCAGGAATAACAGTTTCTAACCAAGCCAGTACTGCTTCGGCGTCCATTTCCTAACGACGAGGATATTTTATATTCATCAGCTGTTATTTAGTCTACAACTTAGGTGTTGGTGATTTCGGATAAGTTTTTGTAAATCTTTTCGGAAATAGTAAATGTAGAGACGCGCTGTTTGAAGCGTCTGGACACATTGCGGAATCTCACCAAAAATCTTTAACTGAACCGTGTTGGTATACATTATCAGGGCGAACAACCGTTGATTTTCAGGGCTCTCAACCGTTCGCCCCTACGGGTATCCGACTTTTTTCCCGACTTCAGCCGACTGACAAGGAATATTGGGGTTGCTTAAGCTATTGGGCAAAGAGGTAAAAATTAAAGTTAAACAAAATGATTAGCACCCTCAGCCCAATCTCACACGACTTGGCGGGACAAATTCATTCTCACCCCAACTACTTTCAGATTCAACGGCGGATTCGTTCCCTTGCAGATTATTATCTCTCGGTTGAGAAACTGTGCGAGCGCCTGCAAGATTTGCCAGTTCAATTTAAAAATCCCCAATCACGTCCCTGGAAACCTATCAACTGGGAAGCTATTTCTCCAAATCAGATTATAGGCTTAGACGCAGAGGTATTTTTGTCCATTCTTGTAGGCGCGATGGATACTGAAGCCCCGATTCGGGGATACACTCAAACCAGCCGACAGTATTTGGAAAAGTTACACCCCCAACTAGCCCGGTTTGTGGGCGGAACAGTGAATGAAAATGGAGAGTTAATCGAGCTTGGATTGTGGGAAAAAGAAGAGCGTCAGCATACTCCTGCATTGGCTAAAGTTTATTATCGATTGACAGGTAAGAAAATCACCCCAACATTCCGCGCTGTTAGAGGTTATCTCCCTACTGACAATCCCTATGAAGATTTATATCGTCACGGATTGCATCGAGTTGTCACTGAATACGGCGCAACCTGTCTCTATATATGGTTGATGGCTCACACAACCGGCGCACTTCAAGATGTTTTAGAAGAATTGGTTCAGGATGAAATTAATCACATGACCAAATTCTGGGGATTTGGTGTCTGGGCTTTTCCAGAGACTTCTTTTATTCAGGTAGGACGCACGTTGCTGAAAACACGCCACAAAGACTACAAACGCAACAGCCTACTGCGTACTTTAAAACGCATGCTGGGTACACTAAATTGGAATTCCTGGTCTTTGACCAATAAAGTAAGTCTCATATTTACTTTTGCCTACACAATAGGTCGTTTGTTGGCTTGGAACAACAGCGTTACTCCAGAGTATTTGCAAGACTTGTTTGGCATTGGACAACTGTACGAGCGAGTTTAGCCAAATTGCTTGAGACTCCACACCACAAGCTCATCAGTTAAATCCAACCCTCCCAACCACTAACCATGACTTCAAAACTACCTTCAGATTTAGATATTCATCGTTTACCCCAGCACGTAGCTGTCATTATGGATGGTAATGGTCGATGGGCGACGCAACGGGGATTACCTCGCATCGCCGGACATCGTCAGGGAGCAAAAACGCTAAAAGAATTGTTGCGATGTTGTAAGGATTGGGGAATTAAAGCACTGACAGCCTATGCTTTTTCTACTGAGAATTGGCGGCGACCCCTTGAAGAAGTGGATTTTTTGATGCTTCTATTTGAACGATTGTTGCGTCAAGAGTTAGCCCAAATGCATCGGGAAGGGGTGCGAATTTCATTTATTGGAGATTTGTCAATTCTAAGACCGTCTTTACTGGTAGAAATTGAACGTTCAATGGCAGAAACTTTCCACAATCAAGCAATTCACTTTACTGTTGCTGTTAACTACGGCAGTCGCAATGAAATTACAAGAGCCTGTCGCCAAGTCGCAGAACTGGTGCAACGTGGGGAAGTTAGTCCAGACGAGGTCAATGAAAGTCTCATTGAACAAAACCTTTACACTGTAGGGACTCCGGAACCAGATTTGTTGATTCGCACTAGTGGTGAAATGCGATTGAGCAATTTTCTCTTATGGCAAATGGCATATACGGAAATGTATTTTACCGATGTTTTCTGGCCGGATTTTGACCGCGCTGCATTTCATCAGGCTTTGTTGAGTTACCAAGAACGCGATCGCCGTTTCGGTCAAATTAAAACCCCTTTGCCGGCTTAACTCAGTAGGTGGGTAGGAATAAACAGAACAGTTCTCCATGAAGCAATACAGTTCAGTTAAGGTTAATGTATAAAATACCACTTATGTAGAGACGAGCCATGGCGCGTCTCTACGTTTTGTTCCTGATAAGGGTGGTCTTATCTAAACCGTATTGCTCCATGAAGTGTACTTAATTCTTAAAATGAACCGCCAAGACGCCAAGAGCGCCAAGAAGAGAAATTTAATCATTATATTACTTAAACTTATTTCATCTTGCGTATTAGATTTTTACCTATTTATTTGCTGATTTGCGGTTTATCCTTACAGGTGCAAGAGATAAAATCGAGAACATAGCCTTCTGATTTGGAACAGTATGAGCGATACCCAGTTTTGGCGAACTGCTTACCAGTTATTTAAACCAGAGGAACCTTTAGCTACACCTGAAGACTTGAAAAGTTTTTATGTCCAGAGAGATAATAGCCCTGTAGATACGCTTGTTAACTTGCTAGAAATGGAAGATGACCCAGCTAAATTTTTACTGGCAGGTCATCGAGGAGGGGGTAAAACTACTGAACTGCGAAGATTGGAACAAAAATTAGCTGATAAGTACACAGTCGTTTGGATTGATACGCAAACGTCTCTAGATAGATATAACATAGGCTATGCCGAAGTAGTCGTTTTAATTGGCTTACAAATTGCACGTCAGGCAATTCAATCTAACTGGCTGTTTAAAAAAGATAAATTATTAGACGCTCTATTGGATAGCTTGAAAAGCGTAGTTTATGAAGACAAAGGAAGTCAATCTGAAAGTTTGGGAACGCCAGAATTTATAGAAAAGGCAGGGATAATTCTCAAACGTGGTTTAACCAGAGGAGTAACAAAAACTCTCAATGTCCGTCCTTTGCTGAGTGAAATTATCTCTATAGTTAATAATATTATCGAGACTGCAGAAGAAGAACAAAAGCAAAAGTTACTGATTATTGTTGATGGATTAGATAGACATGACCAAGTCACAGCTTTGGAGATGTTTTCCAGTCCTCTGTTGATAGAATTAAACTGCCACATTATCTATTCTATTCCTATTTCTCTGCGATATTCTCCCAGTTTCCGTCAGCCAATGGAAACTTTTCAAAAATGTTTGGATTTAAATAATTCTCCTGTTTTTGAATGTGATGATAATTTATGTCCCACCAGTAATCCCAATGGCAAAGGTCGGGAAATTCTGATGAATGTCATTAACAAACGTCTTATCAGTTTAGGCGATCGCTACAAGGGGTTATTTAATCCTGATGCGCTGGAATTAATTTGTGATAAAAGTGGCGGGGTGATGCGAGATTTAGTAAGACTAGCACGCACTGCCTGTGAAATTGGGTTGCGGAATAAATTAATTCTTGTCACTTTAGAAATTGCACAAGAGGCAGTGCAAGAAGTACGTAGGGAATATAACTTAAGTGATTATCATTATCCCGAGCTTGATTCAATCCATCGTACTGGAAAATTAACAACTAAGGCACATAGCTTGCCAAATAAAGGCGAGTTTATTATTTGTGACGAACTATTACAAAATAAATTGGTCTTAGGTTATTATAATTCAAGGCAAGAGTCTTGGTTTGATATTAACCCTATTTTAATAGAGGATTTAAAACGCTGGCAAGCTGCTAATAATCGTATTTAAATGTGTGACTTTTTATCAAAAAATTACTAATTATACGCTGGTTTTATGTATGCTTTCTCAAGATACCTACTCTCTCAGTGAAGCTGACAAAGCAGAATTAAAGAAATTAGTCAGCGTATTGGAACTTTCTAGTGGAACGACGATTATCTTTGCGATCGCACCAGAGAGTAGCCCTCAGCATCCAGTTGTGAGACAGCTACAAGAATCTTTAGCAACTAGCGATGAAAAGTTTGCCTTCCATAACTTTTTTTATAGTCAAAACTCCTTCCATAATTTTCTCTATAGCGTAGATGATGGGCAACTAAATCTGGAAACTGGGCGCAAGTTGGTGATGGCATTTGGGATTGACCAATTACCAACACCACGTTTGGTGAAAGAAATGAGGCAGTTAAATTTAGGCAGGGAAGAGCTATTTGGTAGGAATTTAGTATTAATTTTGTGGCTGAATAACGCGGGTTTTTTAGATGAGTTTCGTCAGCGTGCTCCGGATTTTTGGGATTGGCGAGAAAAGGTAGTGGAGTTTGAAACACGTAATCCTTTGCTTTACCCCTATTTAGATTGGCTCATTGCCGAAAATTCCTATGTAAAAATGAGTGGCGTGATGCAGGTAAATCGCCAAGTTGATATTACCCTGGCCGTTTCCCAACTCACTGATGATTGGCTTCACAGCTACCTATGCCAGTGGTGATATTATTATCGAACCGGAAGAGTTAACGGATGCTGCTTGGTTTAGCAAACACGACTTACCACAAATTCCTCCCAAGCCAAGTATCGCCCGAAAGCTTCTCGACTGGTTTGTTTCTACTAAGTGACTCGGTAAGAAAAAACGTAACTGATGAGGGTCGTCCTTAGTTATTTGTCATTAGTCATTAGTAAGGGTTTCCAATGCATTTATATTTTGTATCATATATGTGTTTATTTACGCCGACTTATTTAAGTGAATAAGGATGACTAAGGGTTGTTAAGAGTTAGTGGTTAGTGGTTAGTAGGAAAAATATCTCAATTAATACTTGACACATTTAGGGACTTCAAACTAAAAAAATATCTAACTTTCTCTTGTGGTGCGGGCGTCTCGCCCGCCACGTATATAGGACAGGTGGGACAACCGTCACACAAGATGAATAATTTATTTCTTAGACATTCCTTAGGTTTAGTTCTGCTTATTTATTCAATTTTCAAAGCAGAATCGTTGAGTTTCACTTGATTAAAACCATCAATACCTTGCAATCCACCTGTGTGAACAGCAACAATTGTAGTATTGTGTCGGAAAAATCCTTTTTTCACTAAATCAAAAATACCAAAAAACATTTTTCCCGTGTAAATTGGGTCAAGTGCAATATGGTGTTTTCGTTTAAAATCATTGATAAAATTAATTAATTCCGGTTGCCACTTCGCATAGCCACCAAAGCAGTAATTGTCATTTATTTGCCAATTCAAACAGCATATACTTTCCTCTAAGTCAAGCAGTTTTTGCACATCATTTTTCAAAAAATCTCCTTTTAAAGCTGAAAAACCTATGATATGTTGATGTGAATCAGCAGCCGCAATAATACCTGCCAAAGTACCGCCCGTACCACAGGCTGTACAAAAATAATCAGGAAGAAACGGCATTTGTGAATGAACTTCTTCGACAATTTCTCTACAACCACGTACAGCTAAAGTATTTGAACCACCTGATGGTAAAACATAAACATCGCCAAATTCTCTTTCTATCTGTTGGATAATAAAACTCTCATTCCGAAAATCAGATCTGCTGACAAATTGCAGTTTCATACCACAACTTTCAGCAAAATCGAGTGTCGTGTTAAGGTGTTTTGGACGCTCACCGCGAATAATACCGAAAGTTTCAATACGAAAATGTTTTCCCAATGCTGCTGTGGCGTAAATATGATTGGAGAAAGCACCACCAAAGGTAACAAGTCTTGAAAATCCTAACTCCTTGAGTTTCAAATAGTTGAATTTGAGTTTCCGGAATTTATTACCTGATATTGGAAAATTCAGTAAATCATCCCTCTTGATAAAAAGTCTGATGCCGTTTTCATTGAGTGTTTCGTCAAAAAGTTCCTGAATTGGGCTTGTAGGTACATCGAAAAATTCGACAGTCATCTTCTTGGATTAGTTGTGCTCTTACAGTCACAATCCGTAAGCCGTTCAAAATCGTCACAGCTTGTAGAGACGTAATATGCTACATCTCTACATATGTCATAAAACAATCAGTCATTACGGGCATGGTCAAACTCATAAACATAGAAGAGCCGACTCAATTTCTTCAGCAGTTATCCCACTATTGCAAATAAAATTGCGCCTCCAAGTGCCCACCAGAATTCAGTGGGGGGATAATGTGCAAGCCGATGGGGGCAAAAATCTTCAAAACAACGCCATTTCCCAGCACCATCCCGCCACAACACAATATCCTTTCCCAGTAACTGCATGGCGTGTGGGCGAGAAGGGTCTAAGAAGTTGACAACGGCTACTGGGTACCACTGCTTAGTCCATTGGAATATTCCTTCTTCTTGCTGTTCAAATGGTTCGACAACATCAGGCACATTTCCTTGCAGACTCATCTCAGTAGTCACAGATACCCCTTTTTTTACATAAACTTTCTTAATAAATTTTAATACATATCAGAGGTTGCTGCCAGCAAACAAACTGCTACCAAGCATTTCAGAAAAAGAGTATCGTCAACAAGCTAGTAATATATATATTAAAATTGTTCCTATTTGATGTTTGACCATGCCCTCTCCTTTACCTGGCATGAATCCTTATTTGGAAAACCCGGAATTCTGGTCAGAATTTCACAGCCGCATGATTGTAGCGATTGCCGATAAGCTTGATGATTGTCTCAGTCGAGATTATCGTGTGGCTGTAGAAAAGCGGGTATACTTGAGCGAAGCTGGGGAAAGTGTATTAGTTGGCATTCCAGATGTGTCGGTCACCTCTTCTGTACCAAAAACAACTCAAGCGTCAACTTCCACTGCTGTAGTTGAACCTCTTAACATTGAGGTTCCAATTGCAGAGGAAATCCAAGAAAGATTCTTAGAAATTCGCGAAGGTGCTACAAGAAATGTCATAACTACAATCGAACTGCTATCACCTAAAAAGAAACGCACTGGTGAAGGACGTAGCGCTTATCTGCAAAAACGACAAAAAATTCTCACGAGTAGGACTCACTTAGTTGAAATAGATTTATTGCGGGGAGGTGAGCCACTTCCCATGATTGGCGCAGTTTCATCGGATTACCGTATCTTAATTAGCCGCAGTTCTCAACGTCCAAAGGCACAATTGTACGCCTTTAACTTAAGTCAGCCAATACCAGCTTTTCCGATTCCTCTGCGTAAAGGAGAACAAGAGCCTCTATTGGAATTACAACTCTTGCTACATCAGGTGTACGATCGCGCTAGACTAGAGCTCGCCATTGACTATAATACACCCTGCACTCCCAAATTATCTGTAGAAGATGAAGCTTGGCTGCGAAGTTTGCTGTCCTAAAAAGTAGCTCTCCCGACATACCAAGATAGAGTTAGACCCAAACGTGTTGCTGCAACATATCGCTATGCCCGACCAGTATGATGCTGTTCTGGCATTTGAACAGTTTCTTCGACAGCATAATTTGTGATTTTTTGGACTTATAACGCAATACGGTTCAGTTAAGGTTAATGTATAAAAAATCATGTGTGTAGAGCCGCGCTGTTTGAAGCGTCTCTACGTTGTGTTCCTGATAAAGGTTCTGGTTTTATCTGAACCGTATTGATTTATAAAGCCCTATGATTTTGTTAAAATGGCGTTTTTGTTAGTAAGTGCAAGGTTTCTCCTGACTGGGGATGTTTGAAGCGCAGTTCCCTAGCGTGTAGGTGTAACCGGGTAGCACCTGCACTACAGCCATAGAGAAGATCGCCTAGTATGGGTATCCCAAGCCCTTTAACACTAGCAGCATGAACTCTTAGTTGATGGGTACGCCCTGTAAGTGGAATAAATTCTACGCGAGTGTAGTTTCCTTCTTTCCCTATCACTTGAAAGTGAGTCACACTGAGTTTTCCATACTGCCAATTCACTTGCTGATAGGGGCGGTTTTCTGGATCTCCCCATAACGGCAGTTCAATGATACCTCGATCGCTGGTGGCGGAACCAGCAAGGACGGCTTCATAAACTTTGTGAACCAGCCGTTGCTGAAACTGCTGACTCAGTTGACGGTAAGTTTGTCGATCTCGAGCCAACAAAAGAATGCCAGATGTTTCTAAATCCAGGCGATGCACGGCAATAAGACCCATGCCATCTGGTAACAAATGACGCAAACGACTGAGAACGCTATCTTGGCGCTCGCGATAACGCCCTGGAACTGATAGTAGCCCTGGGGGTTTGTTCACCGCAATCAACCATTGATCTTCGTAAAGAATAGGTAGGCGTAGAGACCAGCCATGCTTAGTCTCCATATCTGCAGTCGGCAATCCTGATAGCAGAAACCCCATTAATGGCTGACAGCGTTCCGTACACGCGCCGTAAAATTCTCCTTGGACTTTATCTTGATTGTTAGAGGAAGGTCCCCACCAAAATTCTGCCATTGCCAATGGTTTTAGACCGTGTGTGGCTGCATAATGGAGTAGCTTTGGGGCACAACAGTCTCCTGTCCCTGTGGGCATAGCACCTCCCGGCATTAACTGTTGCAATGATGAAGATTTCCCTAAAAAATTCATTAGGGAGTAACTGGCATGCATCTGAGCTTGAAGTTGTCGGGACAGTTCTTTACGCTGCTGTTTCAGTTGGCAAATTCGTGTATCGGCTGCGTCAACGGTCTGTTTGAGTGGCTGCAATATTTCATCGCGTTGGTGTTTCAACCGCCGTCGCTCAATTCCATCCCGACGACTTTCTTCATCAAGTTGTTCTAGGGCAGTAGTGAGTGATTCTCCGGTAAGCGTTTCGCAGAATATCTGACGTTTTTCGTGTCGTTGCTGTTTGCAATCTTGATGGCGAAGGCGGGTTTCTTGCAGGCGTAACTCAAACTCGCGAGATACTTTTTCGTACTGCTGTCGTTCTGGAAGTTGCTTGAGACTAATCAGTTCTTGCTTGATTGCTTCCAACTCAGCCAATGTGCGAGTTTCGTCTAAGGCAACTTGTTCTCGCCCTGGAATGGGGGGTACCCAACCCTCCACTACACTGTTACCGTTAAGCAGCCCGGAGAAAGCTTTGAGTACCCGTTGTTCGCCTGAAGGTAGTTCAACTAGCAATACTCCGTACATCTTACCCTCACGGGAATAACGGTTATTGGAGGCAAGATATCGCATTAAACTAGTGGCGATCGCTTCTGCTAGTGGAGTGCGAGGCAGTTTCAGCAGCTTACCATTTTGGGGACAAAGCCCTTCATACCAGTAGCTGGGCGATAAGCCGTCAACGATACAACTGCTGTCAATAAAATCTGAAAGCGGATGAAGAATTACCATACAAAGTATGATATCAATTAAAAAGATATATCGTTGTACCGAAAGGCATTGTCCCAAACATAATCCAGGACTGCCAGAGCATCATGTAGTGGAAGAACGCGGCAAAATCCCTGGTTATCGTATGTAAGTAGAGGAATTTCAGGTGTGTTGTTGGCTGCTTGGGGATTTGGGATTGCTTTGCCACGAATATCTTTTAAATTATTTAATGGGCCGTGGATATCGAAGTTAATTTTAATACCCAATTTCCTCTCCATCCAAGTTTCGATGCGAGAGTCTAGCTGTTGTGGATTTAGCGGAGTGGGGCTTGTCAGAAGATGGTAATAAACCAGAATAATTTCCTTACACTCCTGTTCTTCAGCGATGTCAATAAGCATCTGAAAGACGCTAGTATTAATGGCTAAATTCTTAAAGAACAGCGTATCGGTCACATCTTTTTGGAATTTGATTTTTTTATTTTTGTAATTGTTATATTGTTGGAAGGCAAATCCACCTAGAGCGATCGCCAATGATAGGGCTGCGACTAAAACGGGCATTACATTTCGATTGCTATGCTGTTCTAAAGCTAAACCCAAGGATTGAAGCAGAGATGGTGCGTTGAACACTAGCAAAATTGCAGCAATAAGCAGTAACAGATTCGGTAATGCCTTTAAGATTAGGGGAATTGCTGCCCCAATGGCAGGAATACCAAATAGCAGTCTGTCTTTCCAGGTCATACTTGTAACGACATTAGGAAAGAGTAATTCAATATCTAATTTTGGAATATTTTTATAGAAATAGACATACATTTTTCCAGGAAGAAAGTTTAGGTTTTCTCTCTTATTGTTTTTTCCTCGAAAATAAGCCGCTTCTTTAAACTTAATTAGCAAAACCAGCCTTTCAAAAACATCGATTGTCTTTTCCTCCTGCCAAAACCAAAGCTTTTTTATCAAAATTTTCTCTGATATTTCACCTTGATAATAGAAAAAAAATCTCTCGAAGTCTTTGAAATCAACTTGAGTTTTTAATTCAATTAAAGATTTCTTGTTTAATGCTCGTTGTATGGTCGATTCGGGCAAGAGAATGTAATTAGCTCTTTCTAAAATGTGATGAAATGCATCAATGACTTTTGACTCCATCTCATCATACTGCTCTAGGGTTGGTTGAGTAAGTGGTTGAAAATCTTCATTTGGATTAAAGGACCCGTAGTTGTCCTTAATAATTTCTAAGGTTTTGTGAAAGCGAAAGTGGTAATATGCAGATAGGATTTGGCAGAAATCTTTAAACTTTTCAGTCTCAAGAGCATTTAGCTGACCATCTTGGAGGCAAAGTTCGATAATTTCACTGCGACGGTAGGGAATAAATGCTTCTCGATGTTCATAAGTTTTGTCCTTAGTCATTGGTCATTGGTCATTTGTTATGATGGGAAAGGGTTTTAGGGATATTTACGTTTCTTGACTCGAGTTCTATTTATTGCTCAGACTTTCTGACTTTGTTCTTTGGTTTAGAAGGGACTATGTAGACGTTCTTAATATTAGAATATGGGCAAAATACCTAATTCAGTCTGGACTTGCCCATATTTATGCAAGCAGTCAACACCCCTCCACGAAATCAAGTAATAATATTTACTCTCCCTGTATCCAAGTCATAACGACCTCCGATAATTTTCAATTTGCCTGATAACAAGCGCTCAGTTAAAATCGCAGATCGCTTTAGGTGTTCAATTTGATAGTGAACGTTAGCAATCACGGCATTCTCAACTGCGTCACCTGGTTCATCCTTGACTCTTTTCACGGCTGGTAGAATTGCTTTGACAAAAGTGCTAATATCACCAAGCAACTCTTCGTTTTTCACGGCGGCCGTTACCGCCCCACAGCGTTCATGACCCAGTACCAGAAGTAGGGGCGTGTCTAACAGGGCGACTGCGTATTCAATACTGCCAATTGCTTCAGGTGTGGCAATATTTCCGGCAATACGAACATCAAAGATGTCTCCGATACCGCGATCGAAAATAATTTCTGCTGGCACCCGTGAGTCGGCACAACTTAAAATGGTTGCAAATGGGTGTTGAGCTTGAGCAACTGCCTTTAACCGAGCCGGGGATTGATAAGGATGTTGAGGAAGGTTCTGAGCAAAGCGCTGATTTCCCTGCATCAACTTTTGCAATGCAGCATCAGGGCTGAGGGATTCAGAAATGGTTGGAGATCCACTTCCTTGTTCTGGTTCCCCAAGTTGAGGAAAGCGACGTGGCAATTCGGCGGCTTGAGCTTGTTGAATATGCCACAATGAATCAAGAGCGGTTAATCCCAAACCAACTGCTCCAATGGTTCCCAACTTTAAGAAATCACGACGTTCCATAAATGTTTCTCTAGATTTACCTTGGGTTCATGATTCTCTTACAGAGAGGCGACACATTTGACGGAGCGAATCTCCATAACATCTGAGATGTAACAAGTACCTCCAAACCTATTCAGAATGGGTCTGATGTTTTCTACGACAGCCTTTAATTGTTCTGGCATACAGAATGCGATGATGTACACATTGTCTAACATCGTCATGTCTAAATCTTCATTCCCTACGTGCAATCCTTTCCCCGCGACACCTCGAATGACTGCATGACCGTGAACACCTGCATGGTCTAAACCATCTAAAATTTTGCCAAGTTCAACAGAATTGGCGATGATTTCTATCTTTTTAACGAGATGCATAATCATTACCTCCACAACAGGTTAATTCCATATAAATAAAGTGGAATGCCCACAATAATATTGAATGGAAATGTCACCGCCAGAGCAGTAGAAACGTACAAGCTGGGATTGGCTTCAGGAACGGTCATCCGCATAGCAGCTGGGACAGCAATGTACGAGGCACTGGCACATAACACCGCAAACAAAAGCGCATCTCCCTGAGACATACTAATGAATTTGGCGAGCGCTAACCCCACGCTAGCATTAACGATTGGAATCAGTATCGCAAATGAGATGAGGAAAAAGCCGGTTTTTTGCAAGTCTTTAATTCTTCTAGCCGCAACCAGTCCCATATCTAGCAAAAAGAAGGTGAGAACACCGTAGAACAGTCCCTGTGTAAATGGTTCCAAAACCTGCCAACCGTGTTCTCCTGTCAGGATACCAATCAAAAGACTACCAACTAACAGAAAGACGGAACTGTTTAAAAACGCTTCTTGCAACACTTCAGACCAAGACAAGTCCCGCTTCTCGTTATCGGTTGTAAATATATTCACTAGGATGAGACCAACAATGATGGCTGGGGATTCCATCAAGGCAAGGGCTGCTACCATAAAGCCGTCAAAAGTAATGCCAAGCTCACTCAAAAAGGCACTTGCTGTGATAAAAGTAACAGCGCTGATTGAGCCGTAGGTCGCTGCGATCGCGGCAGCATCGTAGGTATCCAGCTTTAACTTGAGAATAAAAAAAGTGTAAATCGGAACCACACAAGCCATTAACATTGCAGCCACAAGCGTCAGGATGACTTCTTGAGTAATTCCACTTTTGACCAGTTCCACTCCCCCCTTAAACCCAATAGAAAACAGTAAGTAAAGCGAGAGGAATTTTGGTACAGGTGGGGGAATTTCCAGATCGGACTTGACAAAAACAGCAGTCATCCCCAAGAAGAAAAACAGAACTGGAGGATTCAGGATGTTGGATACGATCAAGCTAGTATCCATATTACCCCTCCCCTTTGCTTGTGAACCCGAGAATTAAAAAAAGTTTCATCGGAAACAACTTATCATAACCATTGAACCATGATGTATCTTGTATGGATACCTTGTGTCAATTGGGTGATACAATCCATTGGTTATATAAATCACTTCCAAGGCATAGTATTTTTTTCTACGTCCAAACCTGCTTTTAGGTAGATGCTAGTACAAAAAGGCTTAGATATAAAGGCTAAAGGATGATAGTAACGGCTTTATACTGCAATCTTGACAACCTTTGCAATGGTAGCCTTATTTTTGCCGATATATGCTAGTTCGTTTGCGGCTTAAAACTCACACAGATGAGAAACTCTATTCTCTTGACAACATCAATCATTTGTACTAACAGGTTGTTCAGCCCTAGCCCGGAGTGCGGGAGATGGAAAGAGGGTTTGAAGCCCAGCTAGCCGATCTTTGGCAGGTTCTGGAGCGTAGTTCCACAGACTTTCTAAGTAAAAGAAGGCTACACCCAAACCACGTTCTTGGACAGCCCTCACTTGAGCTTGAATTTGTCGCAAAGGAACTGGATTATTCCGCAACCCTGCCATAATACCGATCCCAGTGGGAATCGTTTGTTGGACTTCTTGCATTTCTGGGCGAGAAATCTTTTGGATAAAACTATCTAGATTGGGACGATAGACTTGCACAATCAACTCGTCCACTATATTCATCCGCACCCAAGTGAGCCAGTCTTGCAGGTGCTGAAGTCCGTTTGGGAGAAAATGAGTCAATAGACTCAGCATTAAGGCGGTTTAAAAAGAAAATTCAAAAAGCCGGCATCTTATCCGAAGTCAAACGTCGCGAAAGATACGAAAAACCCAGTCTGCGCCGGAAGCGCAAAGCGGAAGTCGCACGCAAAGGAGGTCGCTACTAAATGAGCGATCGCACCAACATTTCTCAATGTCCAGTAACCAGTCATTCAGTTACACATAAAAAACTGATAGCTGTCAAAGTGAAGGTTTGAGTTCATTGCAAATCAAACCTAAACGAAGTAGAGAAGCGCTTCCTCGCGTCTCTACTTTCCCTTAATTAATGACTAATGACTAATAACTTAACAATTCAACTACCGAATATACCAAGTGCGATCGCACTAGCCGGAGAAGGAGAAGGAAATCTCAAAACACTCGCCCGACAAACAGGAGCAAGCCTGGTACTGCGCGGACAGGAACTTCATATATCGGGGACGGACAAGCAAATTGACCTAGCTAGTCGATTAGTGCGATCGCTCGAAGACCTTTGGAGTAAAGGCAATAGTATTACCAGTACGGATATATTAACAGCCCGTCATGCCCTCGACACCCATAGAGAAAATGAACTGCACGAGTTGCAGCGAAATGTCATCGCTCGGACACGCAAAGGCGAAGAAGTCCGCGCTAAAACCTTAAAACAGCGGCAGTATATAGAAGCACTCCGCGAGCGCGACCTCACCTTTTGTACGGGTCCTGCAGGAACTGGTAAGACATTCCTTGCAGTTGTTGTTGCCGTACAAGCACTGCTGGCAAACCAATTTGAAAGGATAATATTAACACGCCCTGCTGTAGAAGCGGGTGAAAGATTGGGTTTTTTGCCTGGAGACTTACAACAGAAAGTAAATCCCTATCTGCGCCCACTCTACGATGCTATCAATGAATTTATCGACCCAGAAAAAGTACCATCATTAATGGAAAGAGGAGTGATTGAAGTTGCTCCTTTAGCCTATATGCGAGGGCGGACCCTTAACAACTCCTTTGTTATCGTCGATGAAGCTCAAAACACCACACCATCTCAAATGAAAATGGTTTTGACCCGTTTGGGTTTCCATTCCCGAATGGTGATTACGGGTGATATCACACAAACTGATTTACTGCCCAACCAACAATCTGGGTTGACACTGGCTTTGCATATTCTAAAACATGTAAAAGGTATCGGCTTTTGCGAATTTTCCCAAAAAGATGTCGTGCGCCATCCTCTTGTTCAGGAAATTGTCGCAGCCTACGAAGGTTATGAAAAGAGTCATTGAGTAAGTCGGTAAGAAAAAACGTAACTGGTAAAGGCGTCCTTAGTCATTTGTCATTGGTGAGTCCAGCCCTGTAGGCGGGTTGGAGGGTCATTTGTAAGGGTTTCAGATGCATTTACATTTTGTAACGTATTTCTGTTTATTCACACCGACTTACTTAGGTGATGGTTGGTGGTTAGTGGGTAGTAGTCGGCTAACCACCAACCTCTGTGTCCAGTACTGTAAAATTTAAACAAGGAAGTAAGGGAAATTAACGATGACAGCCACGTTAAAGGAATTTTTAGAAGCTTGTGAGACTTTGGGTACATTACGTCTGATTGTCACAAGTAGTGCAGCTGTCTTAGAGGCACGGGGCAAGATAGAAAAGCTGTTTTATGCAGAATTACCGAAAGGGAAATATGCGAATATGCATACCGAAGGTTTTGAATTTCACTTGAATATGGATAAGATTACTCAAGTAAAATTTGAAACAGGAGAGGCAAAAAGAGGTAACTTTACTACTTATGCCATCCGCTTTCTTGATGAAAAACAAGAACCAGCCTTAAGTGCATTTTTGCAGTGGGGTAAGCCAGGAGAATATGAACCAGGTCAAGTAGAGGCTTGGCAAGCTTTACGAGAAAAGTACGGTGAAGTTTGGGAACCAGCCCCCTCTGAGATTTGAAAAAGTTTTACCAAAAATTAAAGGGTGAAAGTCCCTGCATTTGTGCATGGGGATGAAACAGTTTAGGGACTTCCAAATAAAAAAGTCTTCAAATATTTCTTGTGGTGCGGGTTTCCAGCCCGCCATTTGCACAGTAAGGGTGAGGACGCCCGTACCACATTCAAAGGAGAATTTATGTATTGGAAATCCCTTACAACTTATCGTTTGACAATTAAGCCAACAGAGGTGCAAGCCTAGCAACAACGCGCTTGACTTCTAAAAACAAAACACCTTGTTTAGCAGATGCACTAGCAAGAACCAATAAAACAGCTTCTTGACCGCAACCTACTAAAATACCGTAACCTTTCTCACCTTCAACAACAATACGGTCAACATTCCCACGGGCGAGTTCCCGTCCGATACGTTCACCCAGTGAAAGCATAGATGCTGACATGGCAGCAGTACGCTCTTCATCCATTCCCACCGTCAGCACCGAAGCTAATGCCAAACCATCAGGACTAGCAAGAATAGCGCCTTGAATCTCAGCGCTGCCAGACACAAAGTTTTGCAATTCATCTTGCAGCATTGAAACGTTAATCATGACTGTACTTCTCCAAAATAATTAATCTGGGTGTTGTATTTTTGCTGTTAAAAGTACGCACTCTGATGTGTCTTCTAAAAATTTGGCTCTTATCGCAACTTCAAGCTATAGAGTAGAATCTTTGTGAAAGTTAGCTATTTCGTGAACAAGAGCAATCAAAGCTTGTGCGACAGAAGCTTTATTAGTAGCATTGACAGTAATGATTGGGGGTCGTGCTTTTTCATCTACCAGCCCCAAAGCAATAGCTACATCTTCCGCTTCCCATGCATCCGGACAGTCGGTGTGTGTAAGCCCGATGATGTGTGGTAATTTCAGTTTTTGGTTAATGAAACTGAGAATTCTCCGCCCAAATCGTAATTGTTCCGGACGGTGTGCATCTATGAGCAGTATGTAAGCGTGTGCTTTGGCAATGAGAATGTCCCACATAAAGTCAAACCGCATCTGTCCGGGAGTGCCATACAGGTGTAGAGATTGATCCCGTGCAATAGTGAGTCGCCCAAAATCCAAAGCAACCGTAGTTTTCTCCTTGAATTGTGCTACTTCATCTGTCGCTCTCCTATCGGTATCTACGACGTCTATTTCACTGATTGTACGAATCAAGCTTGTTTTTCCCGCGCCTACGCCTCCCGTTACCACTACGCGTAGGATTGCCATTTTTTATACCTCCGCAAGGCTGTAGCAATGACCGCAAAGAGCGCTTGGGAAGTGCTGCAAATAATCTCAAGCCAAGTAAATATAACTGTGTTCAGTAGGATTGACCTAATGAGTGGGGATAATTGTATGAGATACATTAGCTTTTTGCCTCTTCAGGAAATGTGACAATCATGACTTTTGTCCACACTGATGCAATCGCTCTAAAAATTGCATCACACATTCCACACCCTGAAATAGTTACATCGGTATCTTTGGGATTTTACTACAGTAGTTAGTTAATTTTCAAACTGAGTTACTGCTTACTTGTAAAGCTTTTTACAATTTTTAAGTTCCTCTCGGAAAGACTTCCTACGGTCGTAGATGTATAATTTGGAACTATAATAATTTTATAAGTTTTCCAAGCTACCGAAAGATACTTGGTAAATACACCCTGTATGGGTGAACGCTTCGGTCATTTTATTTACTTTGGAAATTAGACCTTGAGATTCATTTCGTAAAGAATTTTTACATAGAACGCGCACCAGTCGCAATTAACCGCCTAAACAAACCTTCTGTCCAACCAGTCTCTTGGAGAACAGCAGCCGAAGATACCTCCACATAAGCCTGCTCTATAAAAGCTAAGTCAATCATGCAGATCCGACTGAGAGCATCTTTGAGAGCTTCTGTTTTCCCCTCAGCTTGTAACCGCTTACCCACTTCGTATATCACGGTCGCCATTGCAGGGACAACATGTTGGGGACCAATACCAATACGAACGTGAACTAGACCAATTTTCCAACGACGATCCGCATAGGCTGAACCCCAGTTATCAATACCTGTAAACATCTCATGGAACCATTTAGTGAAGGTTTCATGAAGGCGATGAATACGCTCTTCTCCAGTATGCAAAATCGCGTTCATTTCCTCATCACGCCCTAAGTAAGCATAGAAGTGGTCAGCCATTTGAGACGCAATTTCTAACCCCCAATCTGCATTAGATTTGAGCAAAGCCTTATCTTCATCTGTAAAGCTAGAACGCTTTACCAGTGCGGACATAAACGCCTGTGGTTCTAAAGTCATTGTCCCGTTCTCCTAAGTATCAACAAAAACACAAGATTCAGATGAGTCCCAAACAGCTACTAAAAAATAACAGATTTATTTAACGGTTTTTATCTCTGTAACATTAATTTACTCCAAGAATTCGCTGAGATTAGCTTGTTATATTTATATCTCAATAAATACGGTTTTCCTATATGAATAAATACTTATCCTAGAGAAAATTGCAGCCCCTTTTATCCATTCGCTTTGGTGAATTGGGAAACAGGGTAATTAAGAAATTCAGTACAAATCTATTTAAAGGCGTACAGGTCATCCTTTGTTCTCGATCGTCAATCGTTTGTCTTACCTCCAGGAACAAAAGACAAAGGACAAATGACGGTAAAGCCATAACTTCATCTGGCTTATTCCAATAACAGGGCAATTTTGGCAACAGCACGTTTAATTTCTAAAAACAAGACACCCTGTTTAACCGTAGAACTAGCAAGAATTAATAAAACAGCGTCGTGACTGCAGCCAACTAACACTCCATAACCTCGATCGCCTTCTATGACAACACGTTCGACACTCCCGCGAGCAAGTTCCGTGCCAATGCGTTCCCCTAAGGAAAGCATAGATGTTGACATGGCGGCAGTATGCTCTTCATCCATTTGTGCTGGCAGAACAGAAGCTAATGTTAATCCATCTGGGCTCGCTAGAATAGCACCCTGAACCTCGTTACTACTAGAAACAAAGTTTTGCAACTCATCGTGTAGTATTGAAATTTTGCTCGTGTCTGTTGCCTCAAATATTTTTGGTAGGGGAGATTCAGGAGACAGCCTATTGTTGTGCTCTTCTGTTGGTTTGCTTGAGACAGTTGTAGCAACTGGCGTCTGAGGGAGAAAGTCATAGCTACTGTCGTCAGTTTCCGTAACCGTCAGTAAATCTGTTATTATAGCAGCATTGACTTCAGTAGTTTCCACATTTCCAGTTGATGGCGCTTTTGAGATTTGCGAGTTTTTGACTGTCGTGGGTTCCGCTGATATTCTCTCAAGTGCTGCTAATAGTAAATTCAGGATTTTGCCCAAAGGCATGGCGGCTAAACTGCTTACTCTAAGACTGCGATCTTAATTATTACACTATGAATGATGGTGGTTAGTAGTTATTGGATAGTGGTTAGTGGTTGGTAGAAACACAACTAACTACCAACTACTATCTACTCACCATCAAGTTTTGCTCTTTAAAAAACCAACTAAATTTTGCAGAAATGCAGTACTCAGTTTCAATGGTTCTGATTCCTTTGATTTCTGCCGTCCCAATTCACAAGCGTTCGCTATACTCTCATCTATGGGGTAGTCACTTAACTCAGATGTTGATATCGGTCTGGGAACCTCTTCTACCAAACCCGCTAGCATCAGCCGGAAAACAGCTTGCTGAACTAAAGCAATTGGCTGGTTGAGTTGACCGGCGATCGCATTCAAAGAAATGTTCCCATTAGCAAATTCCCAAACCTGCCATTCTAAGGCGTGCAAGCGAATTTGCGGTTTTGCTTGAAAAATACTCGCGATCGCGGAACTAGCATTTGGGAGTACATCAGCTAGCATTTTCCAATCTTTCAATACTCTCAAAGCCATAAGAGCCACTTCTATTGCTCTCAGACTCAATCCAGTCATTTCTTTTAAAGGCAACACTGCTTTACTATCAAGTTTAAACACGCCTTTTTGAATTTCAAAAAGCTCCCGAACTTGCTGCAATTGGTTGGCAAACAATAAATTGAGCTGCTCGCTACTTAACACGCCTTCAGTTTTCAGCAATAGACCAAGAGGGGTTGTTGTGGAAGCGTGATTGCAAGCTTCTTCTATAACATTCAAATTTGCCCAACCGCGATTTACAATCTTAGAAGCTAATCTTTGACCGTTCAAGCGATTGGAAGCTGCTATCACTCGCCCCTGTCTAAACCAAATGTAAAAATACTGAGATTTAGAACCGGGAGAATGGAGGTCTGGTAAGGTGCAGACTGTTAAACAGCCTGATTTTCGTCCTTGGTCAATCAGTTGAAACAATTCACCTAGGGAAAAATCCGTAAAAGAACTAGATAGAGTCATTAGTGCAAGGGGTATTCAATATGATGTTGATGGGAGCTTGCACCCTGATAGATATTTCTGCAAAAGCAATTTTGATAACTGCTTTGATAAAAAGTGATTTAATCTTTAGTGATTCAGCATTTATATCTAGAAGGATAAATACATATCTTTCTTATGAGAAAGAGTAATATTACTGATAAGAAAGACTAATAACTATAAATTTACGTAATATCACTTAAAATTATTAAATTAATGTATATTTAAAATCAGCTACTGTAAATAATTTTCTCTATAGCACATACTGACCAAGAGTAGAGAAGAACTACAAAACACTATTGTTTCCAGCTATTGGGTTTTTGAGCAGGTAACTTTCTCCAATTACCTTGGCTTTTAACCTCTTTCAGATAGAAAAAGTACTTAGAAAAAAATGTTTTTATTTATTTTTATAATACTTTCATTAAATTTGGTAGTAAAAAAGCTAGAGAAGTTTTTTTTAAAATAAGTTATTGCTCAAAATAAAATTAACATATTGCAATATATTTTAATACTTCCATGAAGATAGTTTGGGCTTGTTGCTTAGTTCTGCTGTGTCTGCTTTGGAATGGGGAGGCGGAGGCTGGGGAGTTATCGGAGAGACTGGCAAATTTCTCTCAATGGGAAAAATTAACCTCAGTGCAACCAGCAGTGGGAGATTTGGTTTACCCCGAATGGATGGTGGGTAATTGGGAGGTGAAAAGCATCCTGACCGATTTAGTTGCTCCCCTGGCTCCCGATATTGTTACACCAGGATTTGAGAGCAATCGTCAGTATCTCAATGAACCGATAAGTTTCCAGGTGCGATTTGTCAGGGAAAAAATACCTGCGACTGGGTTGAAAACGCTCCCTTTCGTAAACAGCAAAGCAACTCCGCAGTTTTTTCAAGCCAAAACCGCTAAAAGAACTGCCCCAGCAGTCGTTGCCGATAGAGCGTTTAATGGCTTGAATTTGGCGCGAGCATATTTAAATGATGCCGTGCTAGCAGTCAAAGTCGATCCAGATTCTCCCAATCGTCAGATAACGTTTTTACGTGGTGAACGCCAGCTCGTTTCCATAGTGAGCGATCGCGCCACCGAAACTACATCTGATGGCAAGTTTATTGCAACTGAGGTGTTCCAACAGTTCTTTAAGAGTGGTGGGCGTCCTTACTTCAACATTGTGGAATCCACTACTGAATACCACAAACTAGAGCAAGCAAACCCTGCGATAGAAGCAGATCAGGTCACTGCTGTTTACTTGTCACCCCAAGATCCAAATTACTTTCGTGCGGCTTCTCGACCTGTCGCTCTCTACCGCTATCGCCTGGAATTTTTTTCCAAAAGTGATTAGTCATTTGTCCTTGGTCATTGGTCATTTGTCATTGGTCATTTGTTATTCTGCTCCTTGTCTTCCTTGTCCCCCTTGTCTTCCTTGTCCCCTGTGTTCTACTCCGAAAGAATGATTTACATATTCAAACTATTGACGCGTTTTGTAGTATGTGTGTAGTATAAAAGACTTAGGAGTTACAGGTTCGCGCTCCAAGAATAGTGTGCATCATGGCAAATTTTCGAGATCTTCTCAACTACTTTCGTCCTTACTGGTCAGTTGGCGCTTTTAGTATCGCCGCAACCAGTGTATATGAAGTCATTGATTTGGTGGTGCCTTATGCTATCGGGCAAATTTTAAATGTGTTGTCCAACCAACCCCTAGATAGACCACTTCAAGAAGCGATCGCAAATCTGTCAAATCTCACCAACTACCCAGTAAGTAAACCTTTAGAGTTAGGCACATTACTGGGTTTAATTTTTCTAGCCACAGTAGTGAGAGCGCCAACCCAGCCTTGGTTAACCAATTGGTTTCATTGGGATATAGCCTTAAGGGCGCGTCGAGTTCAGTGTCAAACAGCTATAGAGAAGATTCTGACTTTACCTTTAGAATTTTATGACGAAAACAACCCCGGACGTATTGCCGGACGAGTAGCTAGAGGAATTGCCAACCATACTTGGACTTACCCTGAAGTCACCGGACAGTTACTTCCCAAACTGTTTCGGGTGTTAGCAATCTTTGTATTTATCTGGTTTGTGGAGTGGCGGATTGCTCTTTTATATCTGATTTCCTTTGTCGTTATCCTGGGTTTCAGCCTGAAAAAAATGCAGCGGCTGATTTGGCACGATAACCTCCTGGATAAATACATAGAAGATACAGAAAGCCGCACATCAGAAATCATCACTAACATCAAAACTGTAAAAGCTTTTGCGACTGAAGCTCATGAGTTAAAGCGACAAAATATCAGGTTATCACGGGAATTAAAACTCGTTGAATATCGCATTCACAAGGGTTATGTCAAGCTGCAAACTTGGCAAAGGACGGTCATTCAATTTTGTGTATTTACGATACTGGGTTTGACATTAGCAGCAACAGTAGATGGGAGACTTAGCCTCGGTCACTTTGTTATGACACTCACACTTTCGAGCATGGCATATGCTGAGTTGGAACCTATCAGCAACCAAGCGGAGATTTTTGCTCGCCGCTATACATCTATGATAAGGTTCCACGATTTTCTCAAAGAACCAACGGGGCTGGATTCTGAGGGGTTATTAGACGAGACAAACGTCACAAGCAATCCCTATCAATTTACTGGGAAAGTTGAGTTTTCTCATATTAGCTTTGGATACGATCGCGATCGCCCGGTTTTACACGATATCAATCTCTTGATTGAGCCGTATCAAACAGTAGCGTTAGTGGGGCGTTCTGGTTCTGGTAAATCAACCTTAGTTAAGCTGTTACTCAGGTATTTTGAACCTCAAGAAGGTCGGATTCTCATTGACGGTGAGGATATTCGTACTTTGAATGTAAGTAAGTACAGACGCAGGTTGGCGATCGTTCACCAAGAAGTAGACCTCCTATTTCCAAGGCGTTTCCGATTTAGTCTTGGATGAAGAAGGATTATTAGAAGATTGGCCCCAAGAACGTGCTATTGCCGAGGGTCGCACTGCAGCAATCCTAAGTAGTGTGGATGGGAGTGGCAAAGCAAAAATTCTTCGCTTTCTTTCGCGGTCTAGATTGCTGACACCTCTCAAGCGCGATCGACGATTGGGTAGACCGATTCTCAACGGGACAGGTGGTTATGCTGAAGATCGCGTTGAGGGTGTGCGCGTTATTGATTTGGGTGTCATGCTAGCAGGTGCTGACCTTTCTGCAACAGATTTGCGCTGGACTGATTTGTCTGAAGCAAATCTTGTCCGTGCTGACCTAAGGAACAGCGATCTGGTCAAAGCAAATCTTTCCCGCACTATCTTGTATGAAGCAGATCTCAGAGGTGCTGACCTCAATGGAACGCGTCTATTTTATGGTTCTGTTGAAATGGCATCACCACGCAGCCGTACTGAACCGCCAAACTATGAAACTGGGGAACACACTGGTGCTGTTGTAGAAAATGCCAATTTCAGTGATGTCCAACGGCTGTCTGAGCCGGCAAGATATTATTGCTGTGCTTGGGGCGGTGAAAAAACAAGAGGTACCATCCCCGGTGGTTGCGAAGGTATTCCCAATAAATTGGGAAAATAAGAGGAGCATTAGCGGTTAGTAACGGTTAGTAGCTAGTCGTCAAATGAAACAACGATTTGACCACCAAACACTAACCACTAACCACTAACTACTAACTACTAACCACTCGCTATTAGGCGAAGGTTTCACCTTCTCTTAGGGTTAAAACTTCAAAACCTTCTTCCGTCACAGCTATAGTGTGCTCGCATTGGGCAGAAAGTTTGCGATCGCGTGTCAAAGCAGTCCAGCCATCGCTTAAAATTTCCACTTCCCAAGTCCCTTCGTTAATCATGGGTTCAATGGTAAAGACCATACCAGGTCTGAGACGTTTTCCCTTTCCACGGGTACCGTAATGAGGAATTTCCGGTGCAGTGTGGAACACATTACTGATACCGTGTCCTACAAAGTCTCGCACGACAGAAAAACCCTGTGCTTCGGCATACTCTTGGATAGCAGCCCCAATGTCTCCTATGTAGGCTCCTGGCTTAACTTCCTGAATACCTCTTCTGCGGCACTCTCTTGTTACCTCTACCAGCTTTTGAGCCTTGGGGGAAGGTGTGCCCGCAAAAAATGTCTCAGATGTATCACCGTGGTAGCCATCAACAATGAGTGTCACATCAATATTAATAATGTCGCCATCGCGAAGAATCTGTTTGGCACTGGGAATACCGTGACAAATCACTTCATTAATACTAGTGCATATTGATTTAGGATAACCCTTGTAACCAAGAGGGGCGCTTTTAGCTCCATGAGCTTGCGTCCAACGTTCTGCTTCGTCATTTAACTCAAGAGTGCTGACTCCTGGCTTAACCATCGGTGCTAGGTGATGGAGCAGTTCGGCTGCCAAGCGTCCAGCCTTACGCATTTTTTCTATTTCTCTAGTGGATAATAAAACAATCGTTTTGCTGTTGTTCATAAAGTTTAGTTTAAACCATCATTATATAGTTCACTATAAGTTGGGATGAGTAGCAGAGAAACCTTTGGACAAATATCGCTCAAATTATATCCCACCCTGACCGATTGGGTTAGGATGGGGACGATATCAAGTATTTCTCCGTGCAAAAAAAATCACAAAGGATTGGTCAAACTTCTGCTTTTGGTTTTGGAAACATGACAACTTTCCTTGCTAACCCAAGAGTTTGCAAAACTTGAATTGCCCACCAAGTCATATCAACTTCCCACCAATGCAATCCTGCTTTTGCCACATTCGGGTGAGCATGATGATTATTGTGCCAACCTTCTCCATAGGTTAGAATGGCTGCCCACCAAAGATTACGAGAATTGTCATTCAACTGAAAATTACGGTAGCCACGCAGGTGAGCCGCAGAGTTAATTAACCAAGTGGTGTGCCAAAGCAATACGGCTCTGACAAAGATACCGTAGACAACAAAACTCCATCCACCGAGGGCATACAATAGAACGCCAACAGGAATTTGAAGCAGCAAGGAGTAGCGATCTAGCCATCGGTAGAATGGCTCGCGTTCTAGTTCTGGGGCAAATCTTTTGTAATGTTTATACTCGAAAAACTCCGGACGCGGGTACAAAATCCAAAGCATATGGCTCCACCAAAAACCCCGTTCGGAAGAATAGGGGTCTTTGTCTCTATTTTCTGTATGAGCGTGATGTAAACGATGCCCAGCTACCCAAGAGATTGGACCTCCTTGCATCGCCAGAGATCCTAAGGTGACGATCGCATATTCCAACCACTTGGGTACAGAAAAACTGCGGTGGCTTAAGAGTCGGTGATAACCCAAACAAATTCCGATACTGCCAAACAGCCAGTGCTGGAATATTGTTATTCCCAAAGCAGACCAAGAAAAACACCAAGGAGCTAATAAAGCTAGGGCATGAATTATACCGAAAAATACTACGTTGATCCAGCTCAGAGCGAGCGGCTGCTTCTCCACAGTCACATCTGAGTTTGTAGTCATGAATCTTTCCTTTGACGTGTGTACTGTAAAGCGACGAGTACAGAACAATACTGTACTGCTTCCACATCCTCTGTAAAAACTGGTCAAGACAGCTAAAGTATGAGTAGAGGATGCAAGTGCTACTTACATGTCTCAGCTTAGCAAGGATAAACTTTAAATGCAAGTGCTACTTGCACTTTTTACTTATGTCTGGTCAAATAATTTCTACTCGACAGCGACTGATCAATGCAGCTAGAGCGTTATTCACAACTCAAGGAATCACAGAAACTACGACAAAAGCGGTTGCAGAATTAGCAGAAGTCAACGAAGTGACGCTATTCCGCCATTTCGGCAACAAGTACGGGCTGCTCCTAGCAGTCATCTGTGAATCTCCAGTGTTGCAAGAGTTGGGCGAAGTCTTAAAAATACAAGGGAGCCAAACAACCAGTTTTTACCAAGGGCTGAAAGATTATTGTGAAGACCGCTTGCAGGCTTTAGACAAAGTTCCTGAATTGGTACGTTCTTTGGTCGGTGAGGCTGGCAATTATCCAGTTGAAAATCGTCAAGCACTTGGCAGAATATTAGCCCAAGCCAACCACGATGTTGCTGAATATTTAGCAACAGTAATAGCTCGCGAACAAGTAAACACGCAATTGCCAGCCCAAAAGCTAGCTAGTTTACTTAATAGTATGTTAATAGGGTATGCCGTGGTTGAATTTACGAGTGAATTTCACGAACTTTGGCACAACAGAGATGAGTTTTTGGAAAATTTGGTGACGCTGTTTTTAAATCAAGTCACCAATTCTACCAGTTTAATCAATTCTGACTCTATGTTAATAGAGAAAGTGGTAGATTTACCAGCCCCTTTAGTCCATGTCATTTTGCAACGAGCAAAAAAATCGGGATTGCGCGATTATGCCCTCATATACGTTTTATTTGGAGCTGGTTTATCGCCAGCAGAAATTGTGAACTTAGAGCGAATACCTGCCGTTGGGCAAAGCAGAACAAACCCAATGATAGATACCAAACAGCACTTATTGCAGATAACTCAAGGTTCTGTTCGACAAGTTCCAGTTAATCAGTGGATTATGGGCAAGCGCTATGGTTCATACACTCGCAATCCACTGACTCAATGGTTAAAGGTGCGTAAAGATGGGCAAACAGCATTATTTCTTAACGATGACGGTATGCCAATCTCAGAGGCAGAAATACAACAGCGCTGGCAGATTTTAACTGAGGGGCTGTTAACACCGGAAGGACAACAACCGATTATTCAACAAGCACAACACACTTGGTGTGTAGAAATGTTAATGAAGGGAATGAATTTGGAAGAAATGAGTTTAATTACAGGCTGGAATTTAATTAAACTACAATCTTATGCTCGCAGAGCCAGAGAAAAATTAGCTCTGATGCGGGCTGTTGTTCTAGATAGAAAATCATAGCACAAGCTAAGAAAAACTGCTTCTCCTCTAGAAGGGGCTGTCAATCGGAAAATAGACCCTTCTGGCTCATAAAGTTTCCGCTCTCGGATTGCAGATCGCGGTTATCCCTTCTTCAGCAGAACGCCTTGCTGCATCTGCAACTTTAAGAGTATATAAGCTTTGTTCTGGGGTGATATACAGCGGAGTTCCATGAATCAAACAATCTAAAACCATTGTTGTGTCTTTCGCGAATAAACCCCGTCGAGTGCCAACTTCTATAGGTTTTCTTTCTCCTGCTTGTATCAAAATCGCCGTATCGTCATTAAAAATCAGACCGCCATTTTCACCATGAACTTCAAACTTACGTTCTGGATGCCACAGAGTTTCACCCTTGCCATAGATAACATGGGCTAATAAACCACTGTTAAAGGACAGAACAGCCTCGCAGAAACAGCTTTGGTAATAATCTGTTTGCACTGTCCAAAATCGGTTGTGACAATTGACCGACATAACGTCGCCAAATAAATCTACAAGCCGATGCAATCGGGAAAGGGCACCTATCAAAGGAAAGCCAAAAAGCTCGTGATTGTATGTCCATTTCCGGGGTGCGGGATGCTCGGGCTTGATTGTGTTGTATCGCGCAAAAAATGGTTGCCCGACTTGTGGTAAGTGTTGCTTCAAAGCTTGATGCACTCCACCTAATATTTCAATATGTTCGATGTGTAAAAGTCGGTTTTGTCTTTTTGAAAGTGCAATCAGTTCTTCAGCTTCTGCCACATCTAAAGACAGTGGATACTCTACGACAACGTGTTTGCTATTCTTTAGCGCTTTGTGTACAACGGCACCATGATCGCGATTGACAGTACAAACGACAACCAAATCTACATCTTCTCGTTCCACTAGATGTTCCCAAGAATTGACCATCTCTGTTTCGTAGCTTTTAGCAAAGGCTTCTGTTTTTTCTGGTGTATTGCCTGCAATAGCGACTAAATGAGAACGCTTGTCTTGCACAAATGCTTCAGCCCTAAGCTTTGCAGCAGCTCCAGTACCAACTAAACCCACGCGTACAGGACGGTCTTGCGAAAATGGAGAATTATCATACATAGGAGTCACCGATATGTATGTATTAGTTTACTGAACTACTACGTAGGATTCACCGACGTATAACTTTATCTAATAACTCAGCAACTAGCTACTTACATATATAAGTAAATTTAATAGTTCTTGGGCGACTAACTTTCATTTTTAATTTCGTCTGATTTTCAGCTGTATCCTCTTACTTTTCTCGTAGTATCAGAAGTGAAGCAAACTTGAACGGCGGCTGGTCTGATTGAGATGAGCCGCACTGTTGTTATTAAGAGAAGTTATAACAATCTAGCCGAAAGAGAGGATTACCAAATGCCTACTTACAAAGTGACCCTAATCAACGAAGCAGAAGGGCTAAATGAGACAATCAACGTCAAAGATGATGAATACATTTTAGACGCGGCTGAAGAGAAAGGTCTCGATTTACCATACTCTTGTCGCGCTGGTGCTTGCTCGACTTGTGCGGGCAAGATTGTATCGGGTACTATTGACCAATCTGACCAGTCATTCTTGGATGATGACCAGATTGAAGCAGGATATGTGCTGACTTGTGTAGCTTACCCGACCTCTGACTGCACTATCTTAACCCACCAAGAAGAAGAAATTTACTAACTTGAGCGATAGATTTTGATACAAGAAAAGTAGGAAGGTAGAAAGATCGCAGTTGCTACCTTCCCTACTCTGAAACTATTCATACTTGTGGGTAGGTCTATGTCATGCTTGTTGAATTGTGTGCTAAAGACCTACCCGGTTTTTTCCTATTGTGACCTTTTCATCTATTCAAAATTTACTGGCTAGCTATAAATTTATGTAATACTTTAACAAGTATCCGGTTAATGCTATAAGTAAAACTAATCATGTTTGAGTAACAAAATTTCATTACTAATCGCCCTTGATTTCCAGTTGTATCCTCTGAGTTTTCTCGTAGTATCAGAAGTGAAGCAAATTAGAACAGGCGATCGATCTGACGAGGGAAGCCGTTGTAATTGCTTTAGGATAACTTATACTGCTGTTGACAAAAGAGAGGACTACCAAAATGCCTACTTACAAAGTGACACTTATCAGCGAGGCTGAAGGGATAAACGAAACTATCAACGTTAAAGATGATGAATACATTCTAGACGCGGCTGAAGAGAAAAGTATTGAACTGCCCTACTCCTGCCGCGCTGGCGCTTGCTCTACCTGTGCAGGTAAGCTTGTGTCTGGTACCGTTGACCAGTCTGACCAGTCATTCTTAGATGATGACCAGATTGAAGCAGGATATGTGCTAACCTGTGTCGCTTATCCAACCTCTGATTGCACTATCCAAACCCATCAAGAAGAAGAACTTTACTAAACTGCTTACTTCGCTCTAAATACAAACTTTTTGCAAAAGCAACTGTTGTTACAAAAACAGTAAAAGAAAAGAAGCAGCACAGACAAAAGAATTTTTGTTTTGCTGTGTCTGCTCCATACACCTACTTTGGCAATCAGTCTAGATTCACGTCATGCAGCACGGAACACAGCGCCCACTGTGTTCCTGCTTTATAGACTTACTTTTAGTGTGACACAGACTCTTGTATTTCGTTGTTAGCTACTCAATTGATTGGACTCAAGTGCATCACTGAAAACTTGAATTTTGGTTCCAGGATAGTAGAACTGAAGAATTTTGGGACTTGACCAGCCGAGATTTGCTAAATTTTGAGCACCAGTTTGGCTCAAGCCGACTCCATGTCCCAAGCCACCACCAATGAAGGCGTATCCCCAAAGATCGGGTTGTCCTTTATTAAGGGGTTGCAAATAGAAAAATGTGCTCACAGGAGCAGCAAAAGCACTGCGAACTTCGTCTTTGTGTAAGGTAAAAGTGCCAATATCTGTGTTGACCTCTAATTTCAGAATACGTCCGCTCTTGCTTCGCTCTACAACTTGGATCTCTTTAATAGTTTTAAATTTTGCAAAGGGGCTCTTCTTCACCTTAAGGAATTTTTGTAGGTCTTTGGCAATGTCTTCTAGCTTTGTTTCCCTTCTCCACCGGAATAGGTCTGCTTGACTCTCATTAAATCCTTGCTTGCGGTTGATAAACTGCACGAAGTTGTTTTCATCGGCTAAACTTTGCCCCGTTAAGCTCCATAAATTATGGCTTGGAGCATCTACGACAGGTTGCAAATAAGGGCGATCGCTACCATTCCACACATCGCTAAACGAAGCAGTCACCCCACCTGTTGTCGAAGAGTATAAAGCATCCACTAACTGATTTTGGTAGGTAAGTACCATACCCCTTGTAGCTGCGATCGCCCGATCTGTGTTTGGAGCTGCTCCACCCAAACCATAATAAACTTGGCAATGAGTATCAGCGCATAATTGGTATCCGTCTATAGCAAATCTGTGTACATTTCGGAGGGCATAAGTACGAGCAATAACCGCTTGTGCTTCTAGGGCTGCTGTTGGTGCCGAGGTTCCAATTTCATAGGGCACAACCCCACGCAAATAGGTTTCTAAAGGCACTTCGTTAACCAGAGTATAGCTGCCGTAAGCATTGGGTTGAATTTCCATCCTTCCTGCATATAGGCGTGCCTTTTCTGGTTTTTGGCTTTCATTAACCCGAATTAAATTCTGTTCGCTGCTAATTTCTACAGTTTTCTGACTGTAGCGTTTGCCCTTGACTTGCCAACTTATTATTGGTACCCGTTGCAAAATTTGGGTATCAACAAATGCTGTCTTATTATTAGCCGCTTGTACGCTTTGCAAAAGCAAGCGTCTGAGTAAGGGGGTGTTGTACACGTCCCTTTTTGCCCATACTTGCCAGCGATCGGGCTGGGCTAACTCCACTTCTATTCCCCGTTCTCGCCAGATTCTGGCACTATCTTCGGCAGTTTCAAAAGTGCGGTAGACTCCCAGCACGACTCTTTCCTCTACCACGGCTTGCGCTAAAGGTTGCATGCTGACTTCTAACTTTATGGGTTGATCGGTGACGACGATTTGCTGTCTGTTGCTGTCTTGAAATTTCAGCTTCAGGCGATCGCCTTTGGTAGGTTCTAGTTGCAGCTGTTCTGTGGGATCGTCTCCAAATCGCTGCACTATGCCAATCCTGAGTTCTACATCCTTGGTTTTGCTAGCCGGACCTGACGCACCAGTCAGACCTAACAAACAAAACAAGGGTAGTAAGGTATAAGAAATACGCCAGATAATTTTCATGGAATCTTAAGTTATGCCGCCAAAGCCATCGTGTTATGTCTAGGGGTAGATGTTTCTTGACTGTGATTAATCGTTGCCGAGCTGGTTGTATCCTCTAGATTTAAAAAGTTTTATTTATGTCTGAAGTTGATGCAATTTGCACTCAACTTAGCGGCTTTGCAACTATTTGGTTAGAAAAAAGGCTGTTTTTACCTGAGTGTTGCGGTTGCCACATTTATCACCTCCTCTGCACATCTTACACTAAGGTGCAAGTTTATTCCGGATAAACAGAGAATACATCTTAAAGGCACAAAACCCTTCCTTTGCACTCATTCTGTTACTCGGGGGATTTAGTTTTTGATTGCAATATCCCTAAGGAAAAATACTTAGTCTTACCCCCATAAAAAAGTCCGTGGAGAAAAATCAAATTGCAGCATTTCCGGCACAACGACTGTTGTTTTATACCAAAAGTTCCTTATACAACTTTTTTCATCCTATAAATTTTCCTTTACGGTATGGGGATTTTGCCATAAATCTTTTGATGATTCTACTACCCATCTCACTTTTCAAAAGAGTTGCAACATAAACTCATAATGAGTATGATTTAGATAAGTCATCAAACATTACCACTAAAAAAACTCATATGGTCATTCAAGAAATTCCTTTAAATCAAATACGGCGACCTTTGCCACGAAAGAACGATCAAAAGAAAGTCAAAGCCCTAATGGAATCGATCGCAGAGATTGGACAGCAAGAACCAATAGACGTTTTAGAAGTTGACGGACAGTATTACGGATTTTCTGGGTGCCATCGCTACGAAGCATGCCAGCGTTTGGGTAAAGAAACCATTTTAGCCAGAGTCCGCAAAGCTCCCAAAAGTGTTCTTAAAATGCATTTAGCGTAAGCTAGTCATCAGTCATAAGTCATTTGTCCTTTGTCATTTGTTCTTTGTAATGACTAAGAACCAAGGACTAAGGACTAATGACTAAGGACTAAGGACTAAGG
>NZ_BAAFZH010000070.1:0-93496 GCF_054684315.1 Scytonema sp. NUACC21
CACTTTCACCGTTTACAACCACTTTCCTGCTTGCGTAGTGAGTAAAGCCTGCTGTTTGCTTATCTTTGCCTTAGCACGGTTTTTGGAACCTTTTTTGGTTCTTGACAAACGACGTTGAAGACGTTTAAGTGCTTTTTCTGATTTACGGAAGTGACGGGGGTTTTCAACAGTTGCACCATTTGAATCGGTGTAGAAGTGGGTCAACCCGACATCAATCCCAAGGGTTTTGCCTGTTGGTTCTCTTTTCTCTAATCGGTCTTGGTCAAGACAAAATTGTGCATAATAACCATCAGCGCGACGAACCACACGTACCCGTTTAATCTGCTTTAACTGATAGAAATGGAGGTCACGAGTTCCCCACATTTTAAAAGTTCCGGCTTTAAAACCATCAGTAAATGTGATGTGTCTTCTATCTTCAGATAACTTCCAACCCGTGGTTTTGTATTCAACAGAACCATGTGTTTGATGTTTTTTAAAGCGTGGATACCCTTTTTTACCCGGTATGCGCTTTTTACAGTTGTCGTAAAACCGGGCAATTGCAGACCATGCACGTTCGCCGGAAGCTTGACGTGCCATCGAGTTTAACGATCCTGCAAACTCAAACTGTTGTGCCAGTATTGCAGTGTATGCACTAATTTCGTTCTTCCCTACCCCACGGTTATCCATCCAGTATTTTAGGCATGAGTTACGAATAAACCTAGCTGTACGAATAGCTTCATCCAGCAAACTATATTGTTCGTTTGTTCCTTCTAACTTTGCCTCGAACACCAACATGGATAACCTCACCTCCTTTGTAAATCTTACTATGTCGAGTATAGTATAAACTTCATGTGTGCGCCTATTAATTCCGGAAAAAATCAATATGTACTTGCAGTATCACTGATGCCTAAAGGCATTCTGCTTGCTTTCATCCCCTGCCTAAAGGCTAGGGGCTTTCAGCTTTGCTTTGTTGTAAACCATTGGTTTACTAATTTTGTATTTCAATCCTAATAGAGGTTTGTATAACTTGCAACTAGCGCAACTGCGATCTCAAGGGCTAAGTGTTTCAATCCCTGATAGGGATTAGTATAAGTTGCCACCAGTGACAACTGGCATCTATTAGAAGGAGAAGTGGTGTTTCAATCCCTGATAGGGATTAGTATAAGTTGCCACTGGGCTTTGTAGATCAGTTCCTGCTGGTAGGCAGTGTTGTTTCAATCCCTGATAGGGATTAGTATAAGTTGCCACTTCGCAGAAGCTTGCAGAGAAGCTATCGCAAATCAAATGTTTCAATCCCTGATAGGGATTAGTATAAGTTGCCACTTCCGACTTTTATTGAAGTGAATTCTGGTACAAGAAGTTTCAATCCCTGATAGGGATTAGTATAAGTTGCCACCTCTTACGTCTTGCAGCAACCGTCCAAGTAAAGTTTCAATCCCTGATAGGGATTAGTATAAGTTGCCACCTGGTTGGTTTGTCTCCTGTTTGCTGGAGATGTTTTAAGTTTCAATCCCTGATAGGGATTAGTATAAGTTGCCACTCGTGTTCATAACCTCAGGTATCTCTCAAATTTTATTGTGTTTCAATCCCTGATAGGGATTAGTATAAGTTGCCACCCCTCCGCCTCCGCCACCTCAAGCGCTTGCTCGAGGTTTCAATCCCTGATAGGGATTAGTATAAGTTGCCACAGTACCCTTACCAATAGGATAGGCGATAGCGTATTCGTTTCAATCCCTGATAGGGATTAGTATAAGTTGCCACCTAGTTCTTCATCTCTTAGTGAATCTGGAGTGAATGTTTCAATCCCTGATAGGGATTAGTATAAGTTGCCACCGGGGGTCGCGATCGTAAGTGGATCTGCGACCTACAAGTTTCAATCCCTGATAGGGATTAGTATAAGTTGCCACTACCCTGACGCATGGAAAGTTTTTGATTTCGCCCGTTTCAATCCCTGATAGGGATTAGTATAAGTTGCCACCTTTTGGTACTTATGGATTTGAGAGTGAATTGTATGATGTTTCAATCCCTGATAGGGATTAGTATAAGTTGCCACGTTGTTGGAAACGACCATGATTTTGGCTTTGATGATGTTTCAATCCCTGATAGGGATTAGTATAAGTTGCCACGTTGATTTCAGTCGCAATATCAAAGCACTTAAGGTTTCAATCCCTGATAGGGATTAGTATAAGTTGCCACGAGCAACGTTAGCGGGGTCGAGGGTCGCGTACCATTCGTTTCAATCCCTGATAGGGATTAGTATAAGTTGCCACAAGCTAGCCGAAGCTGAATCTTCGCGTCAAATTAAGTTTCAATCCCTGATAGGGATTAGTATAAGTTGCCACCTTAATTTTCGATATCACTTATTTAAGAATGCTAGGGGTTTCAATCCCTGATAGGGATTAGTATAAGTTGCCACCACGAAATCCTCACTTATGCTCAGTTATTGTTTATTTCTGGTTTCAATCCCTGATAGGGATTAGTATAAGTTGCCACTTTCCTCTCTCTACCTGCGGTGAGAGTTCCGCTGTTTCAATCCCTGATAGGGATTAGTATAAGTTGCCACCCGTCGCCCTGTCCCCGCCAGCGATTATTAAGTATTGTTTCAATCCCTGATAGGGATTAGTATAAGTTGCCACGGCTGCCACTGGAGATGTTGAGCCTATGTAGTTTTCAAGGTACAGTAGCGCGGATGGCATTATCATATCACGATTCAGCGTAGTAGTAGCAAGAGAAAATGGCTGAAATCCTTACCAGGTAAGGAGCGCGGATGGTTTATTGTTAGAATGAGCTTGGAACCCTTATACACCAAGGACTTGAGGCACTTTTTCCAGTAACTTAATTTTAAACAGCCACCCATCCGCGCAAACAAGAAATTTTTCTTGTGGCATGGAAGTCTCGCCATCCTTACTTCAAAACAGAAAAGAGACTCATCCCACAAGAACTGCACTGCAGGCAACTGCAAAATCTAAGGCGTTCCTAGCGCCCCAGAATAAACTAAGCCGCGTTGTAAATCCATTGTCAAAATCGCGCCATCCCGAATAACTTGCGTTGCTTGTTTTACACCGACAATAACGGGAACACCGAGGCGCAAACCAATCACCGCTGCATGACTGGCGAGACTTTCATCTTCAGTAATAATTCCGGCAGCCTTACGTATTGCCTCCACATAATCAGCACTTGTGGTGGAAGCAACCAAGATATCTCCGTGATTGAAATTACTAACATCGGTGGGAGTGTGGGCAACTCGTGCGCGACCACTGACAGAACCTTGACCCAGTCCAATTCCCTGACCGAGAACCGCTGTCACAACTTCAACTTTGATCAAATCAGTTGAGCCAGAAACGCCTTGGAGAGTTCCAGCGCTCATAACTACCAAATCTCCCTCAGACAATAGTCCCCGTTCTTGAGCAACGTTCATAGCTGCTTGGAATGTCTGACCGGTGGAAGGGAGTTCCAACATCAACAAAGGATTGACTCCCCAAACAAGCTGTAACTGGCGTGCCACATTTACGTGAGGTGTAACGGCTAGGATAGGTGTCTGGGGACGGAATTTTGACACATTTCGCGCTGTTGCTCCTGTCTGTGTCAAGGTCATAATTGCTGCTGCGCCCAATTGTTCGGCGATTTGACCGACAGCTTGGCTAATGGCATTGGGAATGGAACGCTTGGGATCTCTGGTTTGGCGGGTATTGTTGTTTTGCGCCTCCTCTTGTTCAATACGTTCGGCAATTCGTGCCATCGTAGCAACAGCTTCCACTGGAAACTTCCCAACTGCGGTTTCATTTGAGAGCATAACCGCATCTGTACCATCTAAAATCGCATTTGCTACGTCTGAAACTTCAGCGCGAGTCGGACGGGGGTTACTTACCATGCTGTCCAACATTTGGGTAGCAGTGATGATGGGAATACCCAGACGATTGGCAGTAGCAATCAGTCGCTTTTGGAGGATTGGTACATCTTCGGCTGGTAGTTCTACGCCCAAGTCTCCTCTTGCTACCATCACTCCATCACACAACGCCAGAACTGCTTCCATTTGTTCGATGGCTTCGTGCTTTTCAATTTTGGCAATGACTGGGACTTGCTTACCGGTGGTGGAAATAAGCTCTTTAATCTCAATCATATCTTGGGGATTGCGGACAAAGGAAAGTGCTACCCAGTCCACACCCTGGTCGAGACCGAACATCAAGTCTTCCCGGTCTTTTTCGGTCATTGCCTTAATCGACAGGTAGACTCCGGGAAAGTTCACACCTTTATTATTTGAAAGTGTCCCGCCTACGGTGACTCGGCAATGCAAATCACCTTTATCTCGATTCACTTTCTCGACAAGCATTTCTACCCGCCCGTCATCAAGGAGGATTTTTGAACCTGCGGGTACTTCTTCTGCTAAATAATCGTAGGTCACGCAGCTGATGTCCTGCATGCCAACAACTGGGCGATTGGTCAAGGTGAAGGGATCGCCTTTTGCTAAAACTATAGATCCGTTTTCAAATTTTCCCAAACGAATCTTTGGGCCTTGCAAATCTTGCAGGATTGCTACTGGTTTATTGAGTTCAAAAGCAGTTTGCCGAATTAGGCGGATGTTGCGCTGATGGTCGGCATGGCTCCCATGGGAGAAGTTAAGCCGCAGCGTTGTTGCACCAGCTTCAATAATGGCTTTGAGCATTTCTGGGCTGCTGGTTGCGGGACCAATTGTGGCGACAATTTTTGTTCGGCGTAGGGAATCTTTTAGTTGCATAAAAGCTGAACTTAGGGAGCTACTCAGGCAATCATCCTAGATGAGGAAGCATCTTTTGTCTGTCGCTGCTGAGTCAATCGCGGATGCGAAAGCAGGGATAGCGTTGTCTGGAGTTAGTTAGAAGCTGAAAGCCTTGTCTGAAATCATATCGTTATTCTGTAGCTTATATATCAAAATCACAATAAATATTGCTATACAAAACTTTATGTTCTGCAATTTTGTCTCGCAAAACTTCACTTTTGCTTGGAGAAAAGTGGCATTATCTATATAATCGATTGACTAAATAAGGAGTTTACGATGCTGACGTCGGAGGCAACGAAGCCACTGACAGTCCCCCCAAAGGAATTTTTAGCGCCTCCGGGTGATTTCAATCCGACGCTGCTGATGTTTCTGGCTGCGGTGACAATCCTGGTATTATCTAATTTTGGTTATTGGGTTTGGGAATGGCAGCACTGGGTGTGCTTTACTGCAAACACTCTTGCTTTACACATGGCAGGTACAGTGATTCATGATGCTTGTCACCAGTCTGCCCATCGCAACCGCATCATTAACGCTATGTTGGGACATGGTAGTGCTCTGATGCTCGCTTTTGCCTTTCCTGTTTTTACACGGGTACACTTGCAGCATCACGCCCATGTCAATGACCCTAAAGATGACCCCGATCATTATGTCTCTACAGGTGGTCCGTTGTGGTTGATTGCTGTCCGGTTCTTATACCACGAGGTGTTTTTCTTCAAGCGGCAACTGTGGCGGAAGTACGAATTACTGGAATGGTTTATCAGTAGATTGATTGTAGTTTCAATCTTTTATATTTCCATTCAGTATCACTTTTTAGGCTACATTCTCAACTTCTGGTTTATTCCAGCCTTCATTGTTGGTATAGCACTGGGTCTGTTTTTTGATTATCTACCCCATCGTCCTTTTGTTGAGCGCGATCGCTGGAAAAATGCTCGCGTTTATCCCAACCCAATTTTAAATGTTCTCATTATGGGGCAAAATTACCACTTAATCCATCATTTGTGGCCTTCCATTCCCTGGTATAATTACCAGCCCACTTACTACCTTATGAAGCCTCTTTTAGATACAAAAGGTTGCTATCAGTCAACAGGGCTGCTTCAAAAGAAAGACTTTTTTGATTTTGTGTATGACATTTTTTTAGGAATTCGGTTTGGTCATCATAATTAAATAGCTATCAGCTATCAGCTATCAGCTATCAGCTATTAGCTGAGTGCTGAGTGCTGAGTGCTGAGTGCTTATCATCATCGCGATGGCTGTAGTGGCTGAGGTAGACTCCAGTCAGGACGTAAATTTTTGGCGTGACGCAGATAGATATGCTGTGTTGGTGTCGAAGCAGGAAGGTAGACGTGAACCAAAAACCGGATACAGCGCTCTAAACTACCATCAACGTGCATCTGCTGTACATCTAGCATGGGTACATTATCCCAATACGGACGCTCTCGTGCGATCGCAGCTGGAAAGGTAGCACTCAAATCGCTTGTTACAGAAAATGTCACGCTAATAATATCTGTTGGATGCAGTCGATTCCGTTGTTCGAGTTCATCCAGTATTTCCATTACAGCCTCTCGCATTGCTTTCACCGTATTTTCAGGAACGGTCGTTGCTCCGCGAATTGCCCGCATTCGCCACTCCACGTCGTCTTCCTCCTTAATTAGTCATTAGTCATTCATTAGTCATTAGTTATTAATCATTGTCTCAGACAAATGAGAAAGGACAAATGACGATTATTTAGTTAAGGTCTATATAACCATAAAGGTAGACCACTTGTCTTCATTTCAAATTCGACCCAATCCAGCCCAGCCCCCAGTCCTGGTGAAACTTGAAGATTGCCTTGTAAAAGACGGTTCAGCAGAGGTTTCCGTTCTTCTAGGGTGTATACCGGAGTTTTTTCGGGATCGAGATTAACCAATTCACAAGCCCAACGACGAGCATCTTCCTCTGTGCCCAGTCTGTCTACAATTCCCAGATCTAATGCTTGCTGTCCGGTAAAAATTCGACCATCAGCAAAACTTCTCACTTTTTCCACTGCTAGGGAACGCGCATCAGCTACAGTTTGCACGAACTGTTGGTAACTTGTGTCAATCAATTCTTGCAAAATGTTTTGTTCCGGTTCTGTCAGTTCCCGGTCAAAAGCCAAGATGTCTTTGTAGGGACCAGATTTAATGACTTTAAAGGAAACACCAACTTTTTGCAATAAGCGTTCCAAATTGTTACCACGCAAAATTACACCAATGCTACCTGTAATTGTTCCTGGATTAGCCATGATGTGTTCTGCTCCCATACCGATGTAAACACCACCAGAAGCAGAAATATTGCCAAAACTAGCTACTATTTTCACTTTTTCACGCAACCGTTTCAAGGCACTGTAGATTTCTTGCGAATCTCCTACCGTACCGCCAGGGCTGTCAATACGTAGCAGTAGTGCTGGAAACTTTTTTTCTTCTACTGTTTTGAGTGCTTCTAACACCCGCTTGCGAGTAGCACTGGCAATTGCACCAGTAATTTCAATCCGAGCAATTTGTTTGCGAAACTTGGGCTTAAAAGGCCAAACCATGAGTAGTTAAAAAACCTCGTAACATATCTAACATAAGATGCGAAGCGTACACGATGCCTGCTTTTCCATATTAAGAAAAACTAAGGGGTTTTGTGTTCTTCACAATTTTCATAAAACTTTTAGAATTATCTTATATTGTATGTAACTTTGTTTGTTATTATTTAACTCAGGAGTAACAAAACGCTAAATGAAGCCCTTAGCAGTAGATTTAGGTTAAGTCAAAAAAACCGAGCTTAACCCTGGAAAGCTTGAGGCAAAGGGTATACAAAGTCTAAATCTGGACAAGACAAGATGAGCCGCACCTGTGTTTGATAAAATAGGTCGAACAGTTATAAGAAGATTTTATTGTAAATAGATTTTTGTAAAGCTCTCACTGAGAAATGAGAAGGGAATAGAATAATTATACCTACCGCAATATTTGGCACCTGTAATAGACGTACATATCAAACAGTGCTCCAACAACACTAAAAGTTAAGCAAATCACAAAGAGACCGCCAAGAGGAGTACCGCTACCGAAAATAGTGAGAAATTCCATGATAGGGGTAGCGATCGCATCAGTGATTTCTTGCAAACCGGGAAGATAAGCGATCGCAGAGACAAGGAGCAAGAAACCCCCGATCAGAACCATCGGAGCAATAAAGCTGAAAATAATCGATAAAACTAGGGAGCGGAGAAAGTTGGTGAAAAGAGACATTTGAGGCAATTTTCCGTAACGAAAGGTCAAGAACGTAATTTATTGGTCATTATCTACGATAAGCGCGATTGCCTTGACTCAGGCAAGAGTTCAAAAATCTTAAGTTTACATTAAAATACATACACAATTTTTCTAAAATATGTATTCCAATCCCAAAGTAGAATAAACTCCTGCAATCCAATCAGGGTCTAACTTTGACTGCAAATTCCAGATTGCAGCTTGGGTAAGTGCGATACAAAAAGCCATTTTAATTTCTGAAACGAGCTTTAAACTTAGTTAACTTAAACCTATAGGATGCGGGGGACTGCGGGGACTGAGGAGATAAGGAAGAAAGACCAATGACCAAGGACAAATGACTTTTGACCAATAACTTTTGACCAATGACTAACAACTAACGACTCGTAATTCGCTATTATGACGGCAGTTAGTCAGTTAATTAGTTAATCAAATTGAGAGAGACTACATCCAAATTTAGTTTAGAACTATGGAGCCGACGGTTACTGGCTGCCATTTTCTTAGGTGGGCAAGTTACAGTTCATTTACTGAGGGGAAAAATCCATAAGCGGAACACTCTAGAGCAAATGGCAACCGTCGGACCAGATTCCCTATTCATTGCCCTGTTAACAGCTATCTTTGTAGGTGCGGTGTTCACCATTCAGGTAGCAAGAGAGTTCATTACCTTTGGTGCAGGCAATGTTGTTGGTGGAGTCCTAGCTGTAGCGTTGACAAGAGAACTCTCACCCGTATTAACAGCCGTGATTTTAGCGGGGCGAGTTGGTTCGGCATTTGCAGCAGAAATTGGGACGATGCGAGTCACCGAACAAATCGATGCTCTTTTGATGCTAAAAACAGATCCGATTGACTATCTTGTCATCCCTCGGGTAATTGCTTGCTGCATTATGCTGCCCATTCTCACACTTCTATCCTTGCTAACGGGAATGCTCGGGGGATTGCTTGTTGCAACAAATCTATATAAACTTTCAGATACAGTTTTTCTGGACTCAGCCCGTAATTTTCTTGCTACCTGGGACATTGTCAGTGCAATAATTAAAGCCTGTTGCTTTGGGATTTTAATAGCCGTTATTGGATGTAACTGGGGTTTGACGACAACGGGAGGAGCAAAAGGAGTAGGACAATCCACCACAACAGCAGTTGTAACTGCTTTATTAATTATATTTGTAAGCAACTTCTTTCTTTCTTGGATAATGTTCCAAGGCACTGGTATTGCATTAATGCAAGGGTTTTAGTCATTTGTCATTTGTCATTTGTCATTTGTTTTGCTCCTCGCCTTCAACCAAATATCCAATAATGCAGGAATGCTGCGCTACACTTCTGGTGGTAACTTTAAAATCCCAATGGTCATTCGCGGTCCCGGCGGCGTGGGAAGACAGTTAGGAGCAGAGCACTCTCAGCGTCTGGAGGCATACTTTCAAGCAGTTCCGGGTTTAAAGATAGTTGCTTGCTCTACACCATACAATGCCAAAGGTCTTTTAAAATCCGCAATTCGTGATGATAATCCTGTATTATTTTTTGAGCACGTCTTGCTATACAACTTGAAAGAAGACTTGCCCGAAAAGGAATATTTGCTGCCGTTGGATAAAGCAGAAGTGGTTCGTCGCGGAAAAGATGTTACAATTTTGACTTATTCGCGGATGCGCCATCATGTTATTCAAGCAGTAAAAACCATAGAGAAAAAGGGCTACGACCCAGAAGTCATTGATTTGATATCACTCAAACCGCTAGATTTTGATACTATTGGTGCGTCTGTAAGAAAAACCCATCGCGTGATTATTGTGGAAGAGTGCATGCGAACAGGAGGCATTGCAGCAGAACTTATCGCCTCAATTAACGAACGTTTGTTTGATGAATTAGATGCGCCTGTACTGCGGCTTTCTTCCCAGGATATTCCCACACCCTATAACGGTGCTTTGGAAAGACTGACAATCGTCCAACCAGAACAAATCGTTGAAGCAGTGGAAAAAATGATGGCTCTACAGGTGTAAGAAAAGGAACTAGGGATGGGGAATTCGTTTCTTGGAAGGGTGTCATATCCTCAGTATAATTTTACCCAATTCCAAATTCGGGATTCCGAATCCCTATTACCTATGAAACAGCGCTATCATAGCCTTTGTCGCAGCAATTGAGAGTATGCAAAGACAGCGATCGCTACTACTGTTGATATCTATTTTGGTTATTGCCGCCATTGCGGTGATAGCATCAATTCCCGTGCCTTTGGGGCTGGATTTACGCGGAGGTTCCCAGCTGACAATTGAGGTGAAAACAACACCAGAAATTCAGCAAATCACTGAAAGAGAGTTGGCAGCTGTAAAAAGTGTTGTTGAAGGTCGGATCAACGGTTTGGGAGTTTCCGAACCAATCATCCAAACTGTAGGTACAGATAAAATATTAGTGCAACTGCCTGGAGTTAATGACCCAGAACAAGCGGAACGAGTGCTGGGCGGTACAGCGGAGTTAGAATTTCGCACGCAAAAGCCCAATACAGAAGCACAATTGTTTGCTCTTCAATCTTCAAGATTGCAAATGAAGGCAAAACAGGAAGAACTTAGGAAGAGCCCAGATAAAGCTGCAATTGAGAAAAACCAAGCGGATTTAAAAAATAATGCCAGTGCCATTGCGGAATTATTTGAAAGCACAAATCCACCTTTAACTGGTAAATACCTTAAGGACGCCTACGGCGAACCAACTCAGGGAAATGACTGGAATGTTGCCATTCGCTTCGATGATAAGGGCGGTCTATTGTTTGCCGAACTGACAAAAAAACTAGCAGGTACCGGACGGAGTATAGGTATTTTCTTAGATAACGAACTCATTAGTGCTCCCACCGTAGGACCGGAATTTGCTACAGCTGGTATTACTGGTGGCGCAGCCGTGATTACAGGTCGTTTTACGCCGCAACAAGCCAATGATTTGGGTGTACAACTTCGTGGAGGCGCATTACCAGTACCAGTACAAATCGGTGAAATCCGGACAGTTGGGGCAACCTTGGGGAAAGATAGTATACAAAGCAGTATTTACGCGGGAATCGGTGGTTTAAGCTTAGTATTAATATTTATGGTGGTGTATTATAGGCTACCAGGAGCTATTGCTGATATATCACTATTGATATACTCTCTCCTTAGTTGGGCTTCTTTTGCTCTGTTAGGAGTTACACTCACATTACCAGGTATTGCCGGCTTCATCCTCAGTATCGGTATGGCAGTTGATGCTAACGTCCTGATTTTTGAGCGGACTCGAGAAGAATTGCGAGCTGGTAAATCTTTGTATCGTTCTGTAGAATCCGGTTTTTATCGCGCATTCTCCAGTATTTTAGATAGCAACGTCACAACATGGATTGCCTGTGCTGCACTGTTCTGGCTGGGTTCTGGCTTGGTCAAAGGCTTTGCCCTCACCTTAGCGTTGGGAGTGGCTGTAAGTCTGTTCACGGCAATCACCTGCAGTCGCACGTTCATGTTTTTGGCAATTTCTATCCCCTCGCTGCGGAAACCGGAACTTTTTTGTCCGAACCTGCCAGTGACAAATAAGGCAGAGGTGGCTCAACAATGAAACTCAGTATCAACAAATCAAGAGGGATTTGGTGGCTCGTTTCTTCCCTCGTTATTCTTGCCGGAATCATCTCAATGGTGATTTCTTGGCAGCAAATTGGTTCCCCCCTGCGTCCGAGTCTGGATTTTGTGGGTGGTACGCGCTTGCAGTTTGAACGGGATTGTTCTCAACCGGGTAACTGCGATCGGCCAATTGATATCAATGTGGTTCGAGACGTTGCAAAAGCCCAAGGGTTGGGTGATAGCAGTATCCAAGCGATCGCCGACAAGGACACGCGCAAAGAGAATGGTGTCTTGATTCGGACAAAGGCCCTAACTCCCGAACAGCGCACTCAGTTGCAAAACGCTATCAGTGAGAAAATTGGTGCTTTTGACCCGCAGAAAAATCAAATTGACACGGTAGGTCCTGCCATTGGGCAAGAACTGTTCAGATCCGGTATTATCGCTCTGGTAGTGTCCTTTGTAGGTATCGTTGTCTATATGGCTGTCCGCTTCCAATGGGATTATGCCTTATTTGCCATCGTTGCTCTCTTTCATGATGTGTTAATTACAATCGGGATTTTCTCGATTTTGGGCTTGGTTGCAGGTACGGAAGCGGATAGTCTTTTCATTGTTGCCCTACTAACAATTACGGGTTTTTCGGTCAACGATACTGTGGTTATTTACGATCGCATTCGCGAAACCCTGAAAACAAATCCCAACCGTTCTTTTGCCCAAATTGTAGATGATGCAGTCAATCAAACTCTGGCACGGTCAATTAACACAACACTGACCGTACTGCTGACATTGCTTGCTATCTTTCTATTTGGGGGAGAAACACTCAGAAATTTCGCTTTAGCATTAATCATTGGTTTCACAGCAGGGGCTTACTCAAGTATTTTTATTGCCAGTACTCTCCTGTGTCTGTGGCGAGAACGGAATGGAGAATCAGTAGTACCCAAACATGCCGATTCTGTAGATGCTTCAGCTGATAGTTAGTGATTTGTTAGTTGTCAACATTCTGAGGTCAATAATGAGTTATATTTATCAGTTGTTAAAAAGTACTTTTAAGCCACTAACAACTAACAATTAACCACTAACTCTCCTATGGATAAGCAACCATCAAAGCCCGACTGGGAAATTGATAACACCGACCCCCATTTTGCTCAACAAGTGCAAAGACTACACCAGCTTCAGGTAGGTGCTCGATGGTTGTTTGTTAGCTTTTTATGGTTGACTCTTGCCCCTATTTGTTTGTGGAATTTGCGTGAAGAAATTGTGCTGTGGCGGCAGTACTTTACTTGGGTGGCTGTACGATATGGGCTTTACTATCATCCATTGTCTACCCTTGGTCTCTCTTTTTGTGTTGGTATGCTCCTTGCTGTCTTGATTTGGCAAAGTCGGAATATCTTGTTTGGAGTACCGGATGCGGAAAAACAACGCCTCGAACAACAGGTTTTCCGGATTCGCCAGCAAGGACCAAGCCATCCTCTTTGGAAATGGGTTTGTGGTTAAAATAAAATTGTAAATTTTTTGAATATTAACAGCAGGGAAACTCTTAACAGGGAGGAAAAACCTGTTATCTGCTTCGTTCTAAATAAAATCCAGGGGTTTAAGCCTCCACCATATGCAGTCTCTCTTCCCTTTGACTCTGATACAATTTTGTCGCTATCCCTACGATCCAATCTAGGTTGGGGAGCCACTGCGTTGTGGGGGTTCCCCCCATTGAAGCAAGTGGCGTTTGAGGAACTCTACCCAACAAAATCGGTCTGAACCATATTGTCCTATAATGGGTTGAGTTAGTGAATATACACGTCTCTTCAGTAAAATTCATGAAACCCACTCAGATTCGATTTAGCGATCGCAAGTCTGAAGTTGACCTTTTCCAACTCCAGCAGCTCCTAAACATTTCGGCTTTCTGGGCACAAGGACGCAGTATTGAGGATTTGGGCATAGCCATTGAAAATAGTGACCCCGTCATTACTGTTTGGGATGGAGAACAGCTTGTTGGCTTTTCCAGAGCTACTTCTGATGGTATTTACCGCGCTACTATTTGGGATGTTGTCATGCACCCAGAATACCAGGGTATTGGACTCGGCAGTAAGTTGGTGGAAACCATTTTGAGCCATCCTCGAATGAACCGCGTTGAGCGTGTCTATGTAATGACTACTCACAAACAACGGTTCTATGAAAAGATTGGTTTCCAATCAAATTCTACGACGACAATGGTACTGTACAACAGTTCTAATTTTGCTTCGCTGCCTGCATCTGAAATTCATCTTCAGGAATCACTCGGGGGGTAGAAATTTGTATCCTTGTATACGTATCTGATTGTTCTTGATGTGCGGGAGAAGAAATGATTTCTAATTTTCCCGCCATCGCTTCTAGTAAAGTTTGATTGAGTAGTAACTTCATTCCTGGTGATAAAGAAGCTTTTACCCCAAGAGCCTCAGAAAATTTTTCTTCAGTAGCAACTAAATCTATGTTCTCTTTAAGCGGAACAGCATGAGTCGGAACATCCAGCCAAATATAAAGGTTATTCTGTTTGGGAGAAGCCCCAACAGAAATACGGATACTACCTTCCTCCATCTGATGGATACAAGTGTCTACCAAGCTGACCAACACATAACGCAGCCAATAGGGGTCTGCCAAAACATAAATTTCTGGATCTGGTGGTAATACTTGAAAAGGATAATTGCGATTTTCCGCCAGCATATACGTGACGTCATGAACGTGCTGTAAAATATCAGCTATTGATATGGGCTGGATGTTTAATTTGTTAGTACCGTATTCTGCCCTGGCAATATTGAGAATTTCATCTATTAGTTTTAAAAGCTTCAATGCTCGCTCATGAGCTTGGGAGATAAATTCTCGCTCTTCTTCTGGATTTTCACATAAATTGGATAATATTAACTGGTGTAGCCCTATTAAACCATTAAGGGGCGATCGCAGCACATGGGTTGTTCGCGCCAGAAACCCTGCCTTAAACTGGCTAGTTTCCAGCGCCATATGGTACGCCCACTGCGTTTGCTTCATTTCTTGTAGAAGCGCCGCCTGATTTTGCCCATCTACGGGTGACACAACAGAGGAGCTAGATGGTACTTTCCGCCCTGGCAGTAAACCGCGAATACCGATCCCCAGTGCTAACCCTGCTCCTAGATATACCCAGTTGCTCCAATTCATAAATCTGCAATTTTAAACTTATTAATTGACCTTAAAGGTACAAAATAAAGTTCCGGAGTTCCCAAGTTTGAGTTGAAAAGAATTCTCCAGTCGTGAGTTTTCTAGCTGCAAGAGGCACCCGCTCATTTTGACTTTAAATTTCTAACTTTATAGCACCTTGTCGCAAAATCTGCCAATTTTTCCCAGTCCATTTGGCAACAGTAGAAGGTAGACCCGTACCCTGTACTTCGCTATCATATTCTGTTTCTGCCAGATTTAGAACATCGGGAAACTGTGCTTCAATTTCCGCGAGCGTGAGTAAGGGAGGCTGACCTGATAAATTGGCACTTGTGGTGGCTAGTGGCCCTGTTTGTGCTAAAATCTTGCGTGCGATCGCACTCTTGGGTACTCGTATTCCAACTGTCAAAGGGATATCAGATTGCTGTGCTTGTTGGTTTAAATTTTCATCATCAGTGGGGATCATCTCTTTTGGTACTTGTGATGAAGCTGGTAAGACCAAAGTGAGGGCTCCCGGCCAGTACTTCGTTGCTATTTCATGCCAAATTTTATACTCTTCCTTGCTGCCTTGGACAAAAGACCAAACTTCGTCCGCGCTAGATGCCATCAATATCAAAGGTTTGTCCCGACTGCGTTGCTTTGCTGTGTAGATCGATGTCCCTTTTTCTGGTAACGAGGCCAACGCAGGAACTGTATCTGTAGGAAAGCTAACTAATTTTCCGGCACGTGCGCCAGCTATCAGGGCATCTAGAAAAACAAACATGAATTCAGGGGGTAAGAGTGAAGCTAATTAATAATTCGCAGTCAGAATCGCAACTACGAACTATTAATTATTTTATGTAGGCAAGGGCAAATCTGTGAATACCAGCCAGATCGGCGTGAATTTGGATGTTGCAATAGCTACCGTGAGTTTGCAACATATCTCGTACTGTATCTGCTTGCCCTGCCATCATCTCAATTAGCCACACTCCACCCGGTTGCAAATAGGTAGGGGAAACTTCTACTAAATGGCGGATGCAGTCTAAGCCGTCAGCGCCACCATCTAAAGCTAGATGTGGTTCGTGGTCAACAACTTCTCTTTGCAGAGTCGGTATAATACTTGTAGGTATATAGGGTGGATTTGATACCATTCCACTAAACTGACCCTTAAGAGATTCCAAGGGACTCCACCAAGAACCTTGATAAAACCGAATCCGGTCTTCAAAACCCATGCTTCGAGCATTTGCCATTGCAACTTCTAGCGCATCGTAACTGGAATCAACAGCATGAATTGTAGCGGTTGTAAATGCATCTGCCAGTCCTAGTGCGATAGCGCCACTACCAGTCCCCAAATCAGCCCAATGTGCTTGTTGTGAGGGTAATAGGGAGGCAGCAGCCATCACAGCCAAATCTATTAAGTATTCTGTTTCTGGTCTTGGAATTAAAACCGCCTTTGACACTGCTAGTTTAAACTTTCTCCAAGGAGTTACTTTAGCAATGTACTGCACTGGCAGGCGTTCCTTTAATCGCTTTTGCCACAGTTTGTCTAAATCTTCCAGTGGTAACTCCAGTTGAATTTGTGGTTTATCTTTGAAGGATTCCAAAAGCAGTGACAAGCGATCTAATCCGGCTATCTCTTGTAGCAACCAATCTACTTCAGCAGCCGGGACATGACTGGCGTTAGCAGCTATCATCGCCGCATTACGCCACTGCCAAAGTTGTAAACCAGTGACGACTGAGTGTCTGTCCGCCATCCCTTAACCTATGACAAAACCCGTTGTTATTTTTTCGGTGCAGGTGCTGCAGCAGGCTTAGCATTACCTCGCTTGCTAACAACATACTGCATAGTTTCTGTAGAGGGCACTATGGCAACTTGATTAAGCCATGCATCATTTTTCTCGCGTAGAGTTTTAATGACGTTGTCTATATCCACGACTTGAATATCAGCTTTGGGAACTTGTGTCTTCACCTGCTGTAATAAAGCCTGTGCATCTTTTTTACTTAAAAACAGAGGGATAACTTCCTTATTGTCAGTTTTGCGTTTTACTGATACATACCCTTTGTCTGGTGATCTCACAATGAAAACTGGTACGCTGGCAATTTCCTTCACATCTTTACCAGTTTGGCGCAATAATGTCATTGCCCCTTGAACTTCTTGCTTTGCAGGTTCAAAGACAAATAGCGGGCGGTCTGGTTTATTAGCACTTTCCTGGAGTCTCTGATAAATCATACCCAATGGTACTGGTGTCACCTGCAGGTCTTTTACAACCTCAGCCAACTTCGGGTCTTTCTTTTTTGCATCAGACAACTGGTTGACAATTGTTTGAGCTTCTTGCCCGTTCATAAAAACGTTAATAACCGACACAGTTTTTGGCGTGTTTTGCCCATTTTGCCCGTTCTGAGCATTAGTAGGTAAAGTACGAGTTAAGGGTATACCTTTGTTGTTAGTAATCAAAAACACTGGCACTTGATCTAATTTTTCTTTAATTTGCTGCTCTGTCAATGCCAGCACTGAAGCATTTCCGCCAAAAATTGTTGCCAGCAGGGTACTTCCTACTAAACTGACCGTTGTACCCCAACGAACAAATGATTTCATAACTTCTCCTCGCACTAAACGTTGCCTCAATCAAGTTTGATAAGCTGTTAGACTAACACAGTCCTAACTACTAGTTTTAGTTATAGTATCTACTTTCCCAATTGACCGTGCTGTTTTTTGTATGTCAATAGCGCTTTTTGCTGGAATTGCGCTTGGACTGTAGATGCATTCGTGTATGTTAACAAGAGTGGCGAAAGATTACCTCTTGGGTAAGGTGCCAAATGTCATTTTATTGGACTTTCCTAAAAATAGGTGACGCTGATAAATAGTGAATCGTTCCTATTGCAGAAGCGTAAAAATGTCTCAATGCTTACACAATATCTATAACTTTTCAAGTATGTCTTGCTGCAATTGAGTTTATCCAATCGCAATTAAATAGCAGAACAGTAAAATTGCTGTACTCCGCAAAAATAGGTAAACTAATGTAGGTCAATTTACACAAATAAGCAATAAGTTCAGCACATCCAAATTTTGATTTCTCAGGAATTAAACAAAAAACCCTAGTTCGAGAAAAAGAACTAGGGTTTTATGGTTATTTTTGTATAAGTCGGGATGACAGGATTTGAACCTGCGGCATCCTGCTCCCAAAGCAGGCGCGCTACCAAGCTGCGCTACATCCCGACATCCTAGCAAATAACAGCTTTTCCATGTAACCTTGGAGTCGCTGTTGCTTAACCTTTATCATTATAGATAAGTTTGCTGGATTTGGCTACTTCTTTTTTAAAAATTTAGTGAGGATACCAAAACATACCTTTAATGCCTTCCGGATCTGACATAAAACCCAAATGCCGATAGAAATCTACAACATGAGGGTCGGCAAAAAGAGTAACATTGCTAATTTCTTCACTCCTCAATTTTTTGAGGACGTACTTCATTAATGCTTTGCCGAATCCTTTGCCTTGAAATTCCGGATGAACTACCACATCCCAAATCGTAGCGTTAAACGCATGGTCTGAGGTAGCACGGGCAAAACCAATGAGCCTCCTTTTGTTTCCTTTGACTTGCCACATAGAGGCAACAAGAAAACTGTGCTCAATTGCTTTTTTGACTTTTCTTAGGGGGCGACGCGACCAACCGACAGCATCACAGAGTTCCTCTAGTTCATACAGGTCGATGTCTCGCTCCGTACTAAATACTATACGTGGCTCCTGGGAAGGAGATCCGCTAACACCGCTGGAACCGGAGTTACCCGTAGTGTCGGTGCTTATCTCCTCAAAGGGGCTTGTTTTTGCTGTTGCGGTTGTATCTGATGTACTAAACCAAGTTTTCCAAAAACCCATGCCGCAAGAATCCAAGCAACGTGGGCTAATGCGGTAGTTCGACCGACTCCCCCTTTAAAAGAATAAAATGTTACTGTTCTCGGCATACGCGGTTCGCGCAATGAAGTTTGAGATTGATTTTGAGGATTTGCTGCTTGTAGAGCTAAATCTTGCCAAGTATATACCGAGGGAACTTTAACAACCTGCGGGGACGAGAGATTAAGAGATTCAGCTTCCTGAAGTGTATGGAGGGAGAGGAAACCAGGAGAGAAATGAGGAACTTGCGCTTGGTTGAGGAAATTCAAGACCTGCTCTTTGCGTTCAGGTATAGATAGACCTGCAAAGCGATCGCTTACAATGGTTAAGTTCAACAAGCCCGAGGTGGAAAAATTAACGTCAACCCACTCTCGTGAATTTTGCACGTACTCGTTTGTCATCCGCTGCTTGAGCGTTCCTTGCCAAGTCTCCTGCATTTTCATTCTCCCTAAAGTTGAGTGGCTTGCTTTTGTAACCACCCTCTAAGCCTATGGTATGTTTCCAGCCAACGTTTATAACTTGCATCATCAGGCTCACTGCAAGAATAGCCCATATTTATGAAATGTTGGCTTGGATTTTCAACTTCATTGAGCCATTTCATCACCTCCGGAAACTTTTGGATTCTGGATTGGAGGCGATTGTGCCGTTTTAGTGCCTCAATATAGCTATGTCCTGGATTAGTGATGGTATGTCCGGGATTATTAAACTCTGTCTTCCATTCCTGAGTTGCACCTTTTGGCAAAGCAGCGAAAATCATTGATTTTAAGTAAACATTCAATGGTGATACCACCAAAATGCATGGCACCTATTTTTCTTTTAGCATTACATAAGGTTTCAGTATCCATATGCCGCTGTATGAATGCTGCCTGGTAATCTTCCATAGTTAGTTAAAATAACGTCATTTATTTTAAATTTCAGTATAGAAGTATAGTATTTTTTTGGTTGGATAGTCATACTGGTAATCTATAAGTGTTTGCTGGTGAAAATCTAAAGAGGAATGAAACAATTCGATTCAATGTTGGGCTTCAACTAAATCAATGTTGGGTTTTGTTCCGCAATTGAATGAATGTTGGGTTTTGTTCCGCAATTGAATGAATGTTGGGTTTCGTTCCTCAACCCAACATACGTCTAACTCCCTTCCAGACGTATAGCTACACTACCGCCATGAGCGGGCAAACCCTCAGCTTCTGCTAATATTACGGCTGCTTTGCCTATGGTTTGCAATGCCTGTTCGCTGCATTCTAAATAGGTGATTCGCTTGAGAAAATCGTAAACACTTAAACCGGAAGCATAGCGGGCAGAACGTGCGGTAGGCAATACGTGATTGGGTCCACCTACATAATCGCCAATGGCTTCTGGTGTGTGGCGTCCTAAAAATAAACTGCCAGCACAAGTAATTTTACTAGCAAGCGATCGCGGTTCATCTACACATAATTCCACATGCTCTGGTGCGAGTTGGTTGAGTAGGGGAATCCCTTGCTCTATGTTCTCAACCAAAATCACAGCACCGTGCTTTTCCCAACTTGCACTTGCAACTTCTTTAGTAGATAAGGTTGCGAGAACTTGCTCAACAGCATTGATAACTTTTTGAGCGAAGGTTTCAGAATCAGTAATCAGAATAGATTGAGCGCTTGGATCGTGTTCGGCTTGTGACAACAAATCCCATGCAATCCAGTCTGGATTGTTTTTGCTATCTGCTACAACTAAAATTTCTGACGGACCTGCAACACTGTCAATCCCAACAGTACCAAATACTTGTCGTTTTGCTTCGGCAACATAGGCATTACCCGGACCAACAATTTTATCCACGGGGGTAATCGTTTCTGTTCCATAAGCAAGGGCAGCGATCGCTTGTGCCCCACCAATACAGTATATTTCAGAGACACCAGCAATTTGGGCAGCTGCGAGCACTGCTGGATTAATCTCCCCCTTTGGCATTGGCACTGTCATGACTATCCGATGCACGCCAGCAATTTTAGCAGGCAGGGCATTCATTAACATCGAACTTGGATAACTAGCTCGTCCTCCGGGTACGTAGATTCCCACCTGAGACAAAGCAAACCAATTTAATCCCAGTCTGACACCTGCTGCATCTGTATAGACAAAGCCTTGCGGTAGCTGCTTTTGATGAAAAGCAGTAATGCGTGAAGCCGCCAGTTCCAGTGCTTCCCTAACAGATGCAGGGCATTGGGCTGCTTTTTCGTGAATAAAAGAATCGCTCAGGCGTAATGATTGCGGGCTATATCGGTCAAAGCGAGTCGTATACTCCTTCACTGCAGCATCACCGCGCATTTTGACATCACTGATAATTTCCCGAACTGTCCCACTGACATCAACGGTTGCTTCTCTTCTCTCGTTGACTAATATCCTGAATTTGTCAGCGAAATCGTTATCGGTTGCTTTCAGTACCTGCATGGACGGTCTCTCAATTCGTCAGTTGATGTCAAACTTAATTTTTGCACTAAACCTGGAGCTAAAGAAAGAGGCAGGCAACTTCTGCATAGCTACCTTCTCTTTACTACCGCCACCCATTGCAGAATGCTACAATTTCAACTACTGCTATAAATCTTTTTAAAATTATTAATAATACTTGAAACTTCCATCATGACCTGATTTACAGCACTTGAGGTTTGCGTTTGATTTTCTAGGTCTTGTGTAATTTCCCCTAATAAGAGGTCTATTTTAGTATCGATAGTAGCAACTCGGTCAAGTTTTTCCTGAGTGGTCTCTACCAATTGAGTTCCGGCAGTGAGTTCCTCTGTAACCATCCCAATAACCTCAAACACCTCCTGGATTTCTAACTGAATTTTCGCTACAAGACCTTCGGTTTCTTCAATGTTTCCTTTCAACTGCCGCGTCATAACGAGAACTTTATCTGCCAGAGCAACACGCTCTTGCTCGGTGCTGCCTCGGGTTACCTTAAGCGCTACGTTCATTGCTTGTAAATTCAGTTCGGACACAGCATTACTGACAAGCAGCACTGTTGAGGAAAGGTTTTGAGATATCCCGTTTAAAAGTTCCAGCTTTTCGGCAGCATTCAAAATCACTTGTTGGATTGTAACAATGTTGGTTGTGACCTGCTCTATCTTCTCTTGACCCGTTTGTACTTCCCGATCCACTTGTTGCCGTTGGAGTTTCAATTGTTGAAGAGTTGCATCCATACCCCGAACAACGTTAGCCATTGCTTGAATGCGATCGTATCCAGTTTGGAGAGACTCCATCTGTCTTGATGCTTCAACTTCTATCGTTTGGATAACTGTTTCTCGCTCTCTCAAGAGTTCTAATACTTGGTGCTCCAGCACGTCTTTTTGTTGGTACAGGTCAATAGAAGCGGTTTCAGCAGCTTGGTAGGCTTGCTCTATCTGATTCACAAGTCGGGCATGGTCGAGAGCAAATCCCACTTGTGCAGCCACTTGGGCAAATAAATCAATTTCTACCTGTTGCCAGTTACGAGGTTCAGAGCATTGATGGGCAATCAATAAACCAAATAACTTATCATCTTTAAGTATGGGGGCAACTAAATTCGCTTTAACCGCAAAGGGTTCCAGTTGACCGATATGACAGGGGCTCAAACCAGCTTCATAGACATTGTTGGTGGCTCGAACCCGTCCTGCTTGATACTGGTCTACGTAGCCCTCTGCAAAACAGGGGTCTTTAATGTTAGCTCGCAACGCCTTTGGAAAACCTGGAAGCACAGCTTCTGCAAGAACAGTTCCATACCAATCTTCGTCAAAGCCAAAAACAATCACTCTGTCGGTTCTAAGTTCCTTGCGAGTTTCTTCCACTGTCGTTTTCAGGATATCTTCTTCATGCAGGGACGCACGTATCCGTCGGGTAATATCGATAAAGACTTGACGTCGATCCGCTTTCTCATCCACCTGTTCTAGCAACTTAGCATGGTCAAGGGCAAACCCCACTTGAGCACCTAACTGAGCAAATAAATCAATTTCAATCTGCTGCCACAATCGAGGACTAGAGCACTGGTGGGCAATGAATAAACCGTATAGCTGGTTATTTGTGATAATCGGAGCAATCAGATTCGCTTTAACAGCAAATCGCTCTAACAACCCAATGTGACAATCATTCAGACCAGCTTGGTAAATATTGTCAATCGCACGAACGCGCCCCTGAAGATATTTTTCCACATAATCTGAAGCAAAACAGGGCTCGTTGATTGTAGACCACAAAGCTTTTGGCCAACCGGGTGCTACTGATTCTTCTACAAAGGTTCCATTCCAGTCGGCGTCGAAGCGGAAAACGGCTACGCGGTCAGTTTTAAAAACTTGGCGAACTTCTTCAACAGCAGTTCTGAGGACATCTTCTTCAGAACGTGCTCCCCAAATGCGGTGACTGACGCTTATCAATACTTGAGAGAGTTCCGCAGATGCTTCGTGTTTCCATAGCAATTCTGGAAGCTGCTCTTCTATTAATTTGAGATTTGCTTCTAAAGCCACCAGTTCATCTTTTCCACCTGAGCGATCGCGAGTACTTATTTCTTCCCGATACAATCTATTCACTACAGTTGTCGAAGTTGCAGTCGCATTAAGCACTTGACGAAGGGCACGATTCATTACAAAAGCAGCAATTGCACCTACCGATACTGCTGTTATGAGAGTGCTAATTAACAGAAATTCCCCTTGTTTTTGTAGGGCAAGTTTTGTTGCTGCTTCATTTTTCGCCTGTTGTGTCATTTGCTGCTGAGCCAACTGACTACCAAAATAGGTAGCTGTACCCATTGTCAGTACGGGAAGCACACTGACAGCCAGTGCTAAAGCCGTTGCTTTATACTTCAAACTCCATTGCTGCCCTTTTTTTCCTGAAGGAAGACTTGGTAGCTTGCTAATATTAGTAGCGTTGGAATCATAACTTGTGGGAACAGTTTTGCCCGGTCGGGGTTCAGGGGATGGGGGTTGAGTCATGAACGAATCTTCCGATTATGTCACTGGCTAGCCAAAACTGTAGATGCCCAAGATTTAGATACCAAAATATTGGTAAGCTATTTCGTATGTAAATTTATTTACCATACTGTGTTAGATATTCACAGTATTTACTGTCTGTTCAGGATAAAAGAGAAAGGGTGAAGGATGAAATCTAAGTTGATAGATACTTGCCCTTAAATTGCTTGATGAATTTTACTTCATACTTTATACTTTTGTAATTTATACTTTATACTTCATCCTTCATACTTTACATTGAATCTAACCGCTGACGTAGCTTGCTACTTAAAGCATCAATCACCGTAACAACAACTGATAATATCAAAATCATCGTAGTAGCTTTGGTGTACTCAAACCCATCAATATAACTCTTCAATTCAAAACCAAAACCACCTGCGCCGACTGCGCCAAGAACTGATGCTGCCCGAATGTTATACTCGAACATCCACAAAGTGTAACCCAATATCAAAGGCAGCACTTGAGGTAATATACCGTACTGAACAATTTGCAAGCTAGATGCACCAGCAACTTGTAAAGATTCTATAGAACGGGGATCGACCGCTTCAATCGCTTGTTGATAAAATTTTGCTAGATAGCCAATAGTGTAAATGCCTAAAGCTAAAGTTCCTGCAACTGGACCCAGCCCGGTTGCGGCTACAAATAACAATCCAAGAATAATCGAAGGAACAGAACGAACGGCATTTTGCAGAAAATTAGCCAGCCATTGCAGCCAGAGAGGGGCTATATTACGAGCGCTAGCAATAGCAATCGGTAGAGACAGCAATGCTCCAATCGTGGTTCCCAAAACAGACATTTGTACAGTTTCTACCAGTGCTTTAGCTGTTTTTTGCAGAATATCCCAACTAGTATTTGGGGGAAACAACCGCGAAATAAAGTCAATAATGTGGAACCAGCTATCCTTTAAGAGTTGAAAATCTACTTTCAGACCTTGCAACGCCCAACCATAAACCGTAACAACAATAAGCAGAATGAGTAGGCGACTCACCCAAGAAAAGCGTTTCCAAAGACGAAAAAGATTTTTCATACAATTTACTATTGAGGCTAAATACTGAGGATTGGGAATGAAAAATTAAACCCAGTTCCCCTGTTTTCGCCCCCGGTTTTCTAAATTTAGTAAGCAAATTGGGCTTGCAGGTTTTTGTCACAACACCCGTCATAAATCACGCGTCCAGCATCCAGAATAATCGCTCGTTGTGCGTACTCTGCGGCTATTCCTAAATCGTGCAAAACTGTGACAATTGTCATACCGTGTTGAGAGTGGAGTTGAGCTAAAGTTTCCATCACCTGTTTGGATGCTATTATGTCCAAGCCCGTAATGGGTTCATCAGCAAGGAGAATCTCTGGGGATTGAATTAATGCACGGGCTATTGCTACCCGTTGCTGCTGTCCTCCACTGAGATTACCAGTTTTCTGATAAGCGTGCTCACTCAAACCTAACCGCTCTAACAATTCTAAAGCTTGACGGCGATCGCTTTTAGGAAATCCAAACAGTGTTTGCCAAGTTGTCCTGACACCAAAGCGCCCGCACAAAACATTTTCGATGGCTGGTAACTGACGAATCAACCCGCCGCCCTGAAATAACATCCCAACATTACGTCGAATTTCAGGAAGGGTGCGTCCGTTCATTGGCATGCCATTCACCTGAATCGATCCCCTTACCAATGGAACTAACCCGACAAGCGATCGCAACAGGGTAGACTTACCTGCACCGTTTAGACCTAACAAAACGACAAATTCACCTCGATTAATCTCACAATTAATCTGATTTAAAATCGGACGGTTCAAAGCCTTGGAATAAGCTGTCTCTACGTCCTGACACTGAATTACTGGATGAGTCATAAGTAGGTCGGGACAAATTAACGTCACTGGTAAGGGTCGTCCTCAGCCATTTGTTATTGGTCACAAAGGACAAATGACTATTATGGATCTACTCCAGCATTCTTAAGGGCTTCACGAACTGGCCCCAAATGAGTATTATGGTCAACTTTTACCAGTTCTGTGGAGTTGTAAAGGTTTTTCAGCAGCTGGTTGTTTTGCGGCTGATTGAGCTTGAGCATAGCGTTGATAATCTTTTCACGTGTAGGTGCGGGAACATCATCATCAATAGCTACACCGTGTGCTGGAACTCCAGAGATTTTATAAAGAACCCGTAATTGATTTTTTTCAGCTGCTGTAATGTATGGTGGGTTCAAAGCATATTCTGATACTGCAGCGACATCTGCTTGACCGCGTAAAACTGCTTGCAATGCCTTGCTGTAATTACCACCATAGCTTACTTGACCGAAGAAACTGTCAAGGCGATCGCGATTTTTTACTAGTTCTTGCTTAACCAACTCACTTGTGGGGAAAATAAACCCCGAACCTGAAGTCGGCGAGGTAAACGCCATTCTCTTACCGCGCAGTTGTTCCAAAGTTGCTTTACCGGAATTCAAAGTTTTAAGGGCGCTGGCTTTGGGAACCACAAACACTGAGTTATATGTATATTTTCCAGAATAAGTGGGGCGTACCTCAGCAAGATACAAGCGAGAATTTGCTAATTGTTCGGCTTTCAAAGCTGGACGGCTGCTTAAGAAAGCGACATCAGCTTTGTTTGCTCTCAAAGCTTCCACAGCTGCAGTATCATCACCTACTTGAGCTTGAACCGGCATTCCTAATTCTTTGGACAAAAATGCTGCCACTGCATTAGCTTTATTTTGCAAGTCGGTAGAATCAGACCTGCTCGGAAAAATAATTGTTAAAGATTTTTGTTCCCCTTGGGCGAGTAAAGTTGCTTGCTTGTGACCGGGTTTTGAATTAGCGACTGCTTGTAAACTACCAAAGCTACCTGCAACTAGACCAGTCAGAGCTAGGAAGGCTGCACTAGCTCCTAGCAAACTCTTCTGCCTCACACTCATTTGCCGCTCTCCGTTAAAAAACTTTCTTATTAATTTTGCAATTCTATCTCAATAAGATGCTTATTAAGAAAGACTAGTATTAAAATTCAAGCTTTTTTATTAAAAAGTCAATAAAAACTTCTGATGCAAGTCTTCAAGTATTTGACTATTCAAGCATCTTGACTAAAGAACTTTTTTATGGATTAAACCTGATAATAATTTTCAATAAATCATGATATCATGAGGTGTTGCCCAAACACCCAGACACAGATGTAGACGTAGGGCGGGCACCACCTACCACCAGCTAACCGTAGACGTAGGGTGGGCGCTGCCCACCACTAGCTAACCGTGGACAGAGACATTGGAAGGGCTATGCCGCACAGCAGTTCACAAAAATTGGTAATTTGAGAACGGAAAAGAAGTAACTCAATAGGAATTGCTATCAGCACCAGTTAATGGTGGGCAGTGCCCACCCTAAAACTACAACAATTGGTAACTTTTGATGAAAGTGCTACAAAAATTAGTAACTTTACCACTATTTTTAGTGAAACAACTTTAAATTACCGCAATACATTCAATCTCTACCAAAACATCCTTAGGCAAACGCGATACTTCAACACAAGCACGGGCTGGGGCTGAGTCTTCCGAGAAATACTTGGAATAAACCGCGTTCATTGCACCGAAATTATTGAGATCGGATAGAAATACAGTAGTTTTCACCACGTTTTGGAAAGTAGCACCTGCTGCTGTCAGAATGGCTTCAATATTCGCCATCACCTGCTCGGTCTGCTTTGCCACATCATCAGTATAAAGAACATCACCCAGTCTGGGATCGATTGGAATTTGCCCAGCAACAAAAATCATTTGACCGGAGGCAACAATTGCTTGATTGTACGGTCCTACTGGTGCGGGTGCTTTATCAGTGCGAATTACTTGACGATTCATACGATATTACTTTTTCCGAAATATGTTCTGCGCTAACTTTCCCATCTGGCATTATCGCACCTGTTAGGTTCGCGTTTTTAAAGCTGATTCCGTAGATATTTGCTTCAGTTAAGTCAGCCTTTAAGTTGCTTGCCCTCCCCTATTCTTTCTTCGCGCCCTTTGCGTCTTAGCGGTTCAAACCTAACCTAACCTCGGACGTATCCCATAATGCCGATAACGCCAATAATCACGCAGAATCTTATCGTGGTCAAAACATAAGTCTTTAGGTATTTCCCAAGGCTCAAAAATCCCTATACCCTTAGCATCATCCCCCGCTAGGGGTTCACCAGTTGCCGTTGCCAAAAACACAACACTGAGAGTGTGCTTGCGAGGATCGCGACTGGGATCGGAATAAACGTGAAATTGCTCGACCAACTCCACTTGCACGCCCGTCTCTTCTAAAGCCTCGCGTTGCGCCGCATTTTCAACAGATTCACCGTAATCTACAAAACCACCGGGGATAGCCCAACCTAAAGGTGGATTGTGTCGCTCAGAAATCCAGATGCAGTTTCTGGAGGAAGCGAATGATTATCTCAATACCCTGGAAGGGGTATTGTTAGAACTGAACGGAAGCAATCGCATTTCTCCAGAAAAAATTAATGCTGCACTTAGGGCTGCCCATTCCATTAAAGGCGGCGCAGGGATGATGGGATTTCGGTCTCTAAGTGATTTAGCTCACCGTTTAGAAGATTCATTTAAAGTTTTAAAAACTAGGAAAAACTCCTTAGAGATTGATACGGAGTTGCAAAGTTTGCTGTTAACAGCAGTAGATTGGCTGCGCCAGATAGTGGAATTGCTATCACAAGGCGGTGAGGTAGACGAGCAATGGTTGGGTACCTTCTGTTACCCAGTCTTTGATGAGTTGCACCAACGCTTGGGAGACCCAACTCCTGAAGATGCCGCAACCATGCTGTCTCCAGAAGATGGGCAAGACATCATACCTTTGCTATTTGAAACGGAAGTGGAAGGGTGTTTGCAGCGCCTTGAATCCGTTCTGGCAGATAGCGAACAGCCCTGTCTGAAAGAAGAAGTTGCTATCATGGCAGCGGAATTGGGCGGGTTGGGGGAAATGCTTCAACTGCAGGCATTTTCTCAACTGTGTATGTCAATAGCAAATTACGTGGAAGTGGCTGAGCCCCCACAGGTGGAAACAGTGGCTCGTGCAGCATTGGAAGCATGGCGGCGATCGCAAGCTTTGGTGCTGACAAACCAACTGGAAAACCTGCCCACAGAATTACACCTTGATGACATGGCAGTTGAAACAGCAGCCCATGCCCCAACAGAACTGCTCGCAGTAGAACCAGTCCCAACGAACGAACTAGAAACAGAATCTATAGAAGCAGGAATTCTGCAACCAGAAGAAACTGAAGAATCATGGCTGGATCGAGAAATCATTGCAGCCGATTTTGAAGCGTTGGAAGCAGCTTTTGCTGAAGAAATTAACGCTCCAGTTGAAGAACCAGAACCAGCTACAGTACCTTCTAGAGAAATTCCTACACCAAATTACAAATTTACCGAACGCAAAGCCGAACAAACTGTTGGTAGCAGTAAGAGCGAAACTCAGGAAAACACAGTCCGAGTTCCCAGCAGGCAACTAGAGCAAATTAACGATTTATTTGGAGAACTCATTATTCAGCGCAACGGGATGAATTTGCAACTCGAAAGGTTACGCAAACTCATTCGCAGTCTTAACCAACGAGTACAAATCCTGGAGCGAGAAAACCAACAACTCCGTACAGCCTACGATAAAATAGCAACTCAAAGTGTAGTGCCATCTGGAGTTCCATTCATAGCCTTACCACCTGCCGATACGCTAGAACAACCCCCTGCATCTTCGGATGATAACGACCAAGCAAATGGTGTGGAAGGTGGGTTTGATTCCCTAGAAATGGATAGCTATAATGAACTCAACCTGCTATCCCAGGAAGTGATGGAAACTATCGTTCAAGTGCAAGAGGTCACCACTGACATTCAACTTGGCATTGACGATACAGACCAATTTGCCCGCAAACTTACCAAAACATCCAAGCAACTGCAGAGAAAGCTCACGCAAATCAGGATGCGACCGCTATCCGATATTGTGGATCGCTTTCCCAGAGCTTTGCGCGACTTGTGCGTGGAATACGGCAAAAACGTACAGTTGAAAATTGAAGGCGCTAGCACCTTAATTGAACGCAGCATCTTGGAAGCTTTGAACGAGCCTTTGATGCACTTAGTCAGGAACGCCTTCGACCACGGTATTGAAGACCCAGCAACACGCCGTGCTTCAGGTAAACCCGAACAAGGGTTGATAGAAATTGCAGCAACCCACCAAGGGAACCGTACAATTATCACTATCCGAGATGATGGGCGCGGCATTTCCCTAGAGAAAATTCGCTCCCGTGCCATTGCGATGGGGCTAGAACCTACTTTATTGGCGCAAGCAACAGATGAAGAACTGCTATCGCTGATTTTTGAACCGGGGTTTAGTACCTCCGATCAAGTCACAACCCTCTCTGGTCGTGGCGTGGGCATGGATGTTGTGCGTAACAACCTCAAATTAGTCCGGGGCGATGTTAAAGTTGATACTAACCTGGGAATGGGAACCACATTTACCCTGTCAGTACCATTCACCCTCTCAGTAGCACGAGTTCTGCTGGTAGAAACCAATCGCATGCTTTTGGCATTCCCCACAGATGTGGTATCCGAGATATTCCTGCTTAATGAAGAGCATATCTTCCCAATGGCTACCAGCGAAGTCCTGAATTGGCAGGGTACCATGCTTCCCTTGGTTCGCTTGGGTCGTCACCTGGAGTTTAATTGTCCCCGATACGATAATCCAACCCTAGAAACTCCCCCTGCAATCAACGCTTCCAGCATTCTCATTGTCAGTCAGGGCAATCAGCCAGTCGCCGTGCAAGTGGATAGGTGTTGGGGTGAGCAAGAAGTCGCTATCCGTCGGGTAGAAGGAAATATTCCTTTACCCAGTGGTTTCAGCAACTGTACGATTTTGGGTGATGGTCGGGTCGTACCCTTAGTAAATGCCAGCGAAATGCTCTATTGGATTGCTACCAATGAGCGGGTACCCAGAACTTCACAACTTCCATCAGCCAAGTTAAAGACTGTTTTCCTTGCACCAACCGATGACAAACAAGCAGCGCTTCCCGGTCATCACAAAGGCACAATTTTGATTGTGGATGACTCAATTAATGTCCGGCGCTTCCTAGCATTAACTCTTGAAAAGGGAGGATATCAAGTTGAACAAGCCAAAGATGGTCAAGATGCTTTGGAAAAACTTCAAAGTGGTTTGAAGGTTCAGGCTGTGATTTGCGATATTGAAATGCCTCGCATTGATGGTTATGGTTTCTTGGGTCGTGTTAAATCAAATACCGACTTTAAAGATATACCAATCGCCATGCTTACCTCTCGCAGTAGCGATAAACATCGCCAACTTGCAATGCAATTGGGTGCGCGAGCTTATTTCTCTAAACCTTACAACGAGCAAGAATTGTTGCGAACTTTAGATGACATTATCTTTCCTTTCGCAGGGGCAGCGAAATGAAAGGATAAAGGATAAAGGGTAAAGGATGAAAAATTGGTTGATAGATACACGCAAACCCCTCAATTTATTGATGGGGTTTACGGCTTGCTGAATTTTGCAGTTGACATAATTTATTGAAGAAATCTTGGAAAAGATCCAGTTATTCTGTGAGCGAAAGAAATTTCTATCCTACCGAATATTTCTGATTTTTATTTTTAATAATCACCTTTTACACAGCTTGCGATCGCAGGCTTTTTTTATTATGCGAATCAACCCAACATTACCAAAATTTGACAAGCGCCTTTAAATAAACCGCGAAGACGCTCACGTAGGTTGGGTTGAGGCACGAAACCCAACATTACCAAAATCTTTAAATAAACCGCGAAGACGCAAAGAACACGAAGAAAGTAGGGTGGGCACTGCCCACCGTGCCACCATTGTGCGGCAGCTTACGACAGTCTTCACAGTTTTAGCCAATGCAAAATGCGTGCGATCGCTATTTTGGTAATTGCTGATTCTTGTGCCATATCCTTATCGGGGGAAGGTTCTTTGGCTTGCACTCAACCCAACCTACAACTCTCGTTAACAAAACAGTGTTGTTTTACAGACCCCTCTACTTACTCTTTGCACTGGGGTCTCATTATGTTTGGCAATGCGATCGCATTTTTGTGATAAGGAATGAAAATTGCTGTGAAAATTAAAAGTTTCCTCGGTCCTTCTAAGATTTCAGAGTTCTATAAAGCACTAGGGCAATTTATTGCATATCGAGCAGCTTTACGAGTACAAGAATCAGAGCGGGTTTTGTATCTAGCTGTATCGAGTGATATTTATGAGCGTTTCTTTACTAATCCATTTATTCAAGACCTTGTTGGATAAAACCAACTTTACTTACTGACATACAATATTGATTTGGAGGTAATTGAGCGATGGCTACCGTCGATGAATACCGTCGATACATCCAACACTTGTTAAGCGAACATGCGAAACTGACTTGGGATAATCGCATCCAAGCACAAACTATTTTTGACACCGAACGAGACCACTACCAACTCGTTTATGTTGGTTGGCGGGGATCGAAGCGACTCTATGGTACTGTCCTTCACCTTGACAATCATTAATAACATCACTGTAAATGTGGATAGCAGTGGTAATGCGACTGCTGAAGGGAATGGAGACCGATTGAGTAAGCAGTTGAAGAACGCAATTGTTTCGACTATTATTACTGAACGTAGACCAGGCGGAAGCTTGTATAACGTTTAATCCCTTTTTGTTGCTCGGAACCATCGCTTAGATGGTTTCCCTCCCTCTCCCTTCTCAATGCGGCACTCAAGCCCAAATTGTAGATATTCTTCGGGCGACAATTTTCTAAACCCCTCCCACCCCAGTAAGCGACTGGCTTCAATATATTTTTACTAATTTAATAGGAATATGGTATCTATTCGTCAAATTGATTTTACCAAAATCTCAGATATAGGTTTTGACATCTATTTATTGATAGGTCAGTCAAACGCTCAAGGTTGGGGCAATACATTAGATGCCAACTTTGATTTTACCAGCGATCGCATTTATCAATATCCTAGCTCTGGAACATATCTAAATAAAATAATTCAAGCAAAAGAACCTTTGTTTCATAGTGAACAAATGTCAAACCAGATTGGTTTTTGTATGTCTTTCGCCAGAGAAGTATTATTAGTTACGCCAAACTATAGAAAAATTCTTGTAGTTCCGTGTGCTGTGGCAGGCACAGGGTTCTCTGATAATAGATGGAATCCTGGAAACGATTTGTATAATTTTGCAGTACAACAATGTAACGCAGCTAAAGCTTTAAATTCTAATAATAGGTTAAAAGCTATATTATGGCATCAAGGCGAGCAAGATGTAGAAATGACCAAAACGGCTTATTCTGCTGCTTTAGATGCAATGATTACATCTTTAAGAAATGCATTGAATGCTGACACAGTTCCGTTTATATTAGGTGAATTAGTAAGGGAATGGGTAGGTTCAACACAAGCAAGAATTAATATTTTACAAGCAATTCAAGAAGCTCCTACTAGGTTAAGTAATGTAAAAGTTGCTTCCAGTTTAGGATTGGCAGGTAATTCAGGGGATAATGTTCATTTTTCAGCAGATAGTCAAAGAATACTGGGTCAAAGATATTTTGATAAATACTTAGACTTTCTTAATGGTGCTGTCGGTTCTAATACAGCATTTTATGTATAATGAATTACACTTGTAGGGGCGAACGGTTGTTCGCCCTTACAATTAGGTGTACCTCATGCATATAAAAACCGCTGTATCTTGAGGGCGGGCGAGGACGCCCACCCCACAAGAGTTTGTGTTTAATTCAGTTGTAGATTGCTATGTTTAGCAGTTGTTTGGAAAGTGCCTGAGTTCATTCAGTTACAGTTCCATCAAGATTGTGGCTACTTAATTGCACTACCAACTTGCTTTTGTTCTGCACTGGCTGCTTGATAAGACTTTTCCAGACGCATGATTTGTTTTGCTTGGATGGATAAGGAACTAGCATCCAGCCAGTTGGCAATCAAGGCATCAGTGGAGAACAGACCTGCACCGTTGATGGTGAAGAAGAGAAAGCAAGCCGCATAAATTGAAGATAGCTCTAGGTAAGAAAGGTTGAAGCCAGCAGCTAGGATGTGATGGTAGATGGCAACGCACATCGTCGCGAATAAACCCAAAGATGCTGGACGAGTCAGAAAACCAATTGCTAGCAGTGGTGAACCAATTAATTCGGTTAAAGCCGCTACGTAGCTAAAAAATATCGGAAACGGTAGACCAATAAACTCGACATAGGCTTGGGAAAAGCTTTCGATGTTAGCTAGTTTGTCCAAGCCGTTGTGAATCATTACGATACCAACGATAAATCGTAGGGTTGCCCAAGCTGTTTGCGACCAGAAGTTGGGGCTGACATTGGGTTTGAAGATGTTGGTCAGAAAGGCTGTAGTCGTCATGCTTTCAGCTTTGCTATGAGTTATTTTAGGATTGCATATTAAAATAATTAACATTTATATTAATTTATGTAAATAATCTTAATTTACAAATACAGTATTTTTTTAGAAATGCACTGGTCTTGTGTCCCCAAACTTACCTGGATTGCATGCAAGGGAGAGGCGCTAGATTCCCGCCTGTTTACCAATGCAAAGATTCAGTGTCAGTGAAAACCCCTGTATAAGCAGAAACTACTAGATACTTTTTCCGTATTTATATCGTGGCAGAATTTATAGAAAATATATTTATTATTGTGAAGCTAAGTAGGTCGGCAGAATTAAATATGACTGTGTTGTCTGTCATTATTCATTAGTTATTTGTCCTTTGGTCAAGACAAATGAATAATGGCTGAGGACTACTCTCACCGCTTAACTGGGTTTGTACTGATTTGCTAGGTGTAAATTAATGCAAAAATAATTTGTTTTTTGTCTTCATAAGGTCTTCATAATTTCTTGTAAAAATTCCTATTTGGTTAGGTAAGGTTTATCCGTTGCCTAAATAAATATGATTTTTTGTATTTTTGCATTTACCAAATCGAGGTGTTTTGTTTATGCTTAATAAATTTAATAGTAATAACAAAGTTGTGATTTCAGGCTTACAGAATTCTAAATCTAAATCTCAGGTCAAAAAGTCACAATTAGTTCAATTTAATGAGCAAAAAAACAAAGCATCTTTAATACAAAACTTTTATAATTTACCTATTAGTAGCAAACAGTTGATTGGTCTCATAAGCTGTGAGTTAGTATCTGTTGTGGGAATAGGTGTTGGCGGTATACTAATTCTTAATCAAGGGCTGCAAAATCAATTATTAGAACAAGTTAAGTCGGAATTGGCGGTTACAAACAATAATTACGAGACTCAAATCAATCAAATTAGTTCTATATTTCAAGAAAAGGCAATCGATTCTGGAATTATTAATGCTGCGATCGCTCATAACTCCGGTCAAATCTTAAGTACCAGTTTAAAAAATAATGTCAAAAAGACTCTGGAACACGAAGCCCAAAATAGAAAAATTGAGTATGCAACGTTAGTTGGGAAAGATTTTAAGATTATTGCCAATGCTAACAATGACCGCCAAGGTGAGATTTTCAACCCCGATAACCTGGTAAGTGAGGCAATTGAAAAATCTCAAGAAATTAAAGCCACTAGCGTCATCACATGGTCGGAATTAAACCAAGAGTCACCTTCTTTGCCAGAAGGTTTTAAACATCAAGATGCTCTGATTAACTATACAGTCACACCTGTTAGAGATGAAAAAAACCAAACCGTTGTGGGTGCTCTCATATCAGGAGAGATTGTGAATGGAAAAGATGCGATCGCCAAACAAACTTTAGCAACTCTTGAAAGTGGTTACAGTGCTGTTTATTACCGCAAACTTAATGGAGAGTTTGCCCTTGCCACCTCATTATACCATGAGAACTTAACTCAATCCAAACAGAACCTGCCATTACCTAAAGAAGGGTTATCTTTACTGAATACAATAGTCAAGAAATCTGCAGAAAAAACAGTCACTCAACGCCTAGTTTTAGGTAATAAAGCACATGCAATAGCAGCAAAGGCTATTCCTAACAAAATTATTGAAGATGGCAATGGCAATCAAACTGTCTCTGGGGAACAACCGGTTGCTATTTTGGTTCGGGGGACTCCGGAAACTGGTTTAAATGATTTACTAAGATACAGTTGGCAAAGACAAGCGCTTGTTATTGTTGTGGGATTGCTGCTAATTTCAATTTGGACATTGATTGTTGCACGAGCAATTCTCAGACCAATAAAAAACCTACAGCAAACAGCGCAAAAATTTACTGCAGGTCAGGCTTCCTCTCGTTCTCGTGTTTTTGCAACGGATGAGGTCGGGCAATTAGCTATGAGTTTTAACTCAATGGCAGATAGTCTTACAGAACAAGCCCACCGTCAGGCAAACCAAGCAAAACTAGCATTTCAACTTAACGATATTACGACTCGCATCCGGTCCGTATTGATTCCCGATAAACTCTTGAAGACGTTAGTATCAACGACCAAAGAAGCGATACAAGCAGATAGAGTTGTTTTCTACCGTTTGGATAATCACTGGCAAGGTAAGATTGTTGCTGAGTCTGTTGATTCCTCTTGGTCACCAGCTTTAGGTACAATCGTTGCTAAACCTTACCAAGCCCAAGAAGATTTTCGAGCATATGAAATAGGGAGTGTCAAGGCAGTTGATAATGTTCAACAAGCTTCTTTGAGTCAGTCTTGCCTGGAACAACTCGAACCTTTGGGTGTCAAAGCATATCTCATCTCGCCTCTATATGTTAATAAAAAGCCATACGGTATATTAGTAGCTCATCAATGCGCCAATCCTCGCAACTGGCAAGATACAGAAATTGACTTGTTTAGACAAGTCGCAGTTCAAGCAGGCTACGCTCTAGAGCAAGCAGAACTTTTGCAACACGTACAAGGTGGCGCGATCGCTTCTTTTCAGGAACAGCAACAACAAGAAACTTTGCAAACACAACTGTCAGAACTGCTAGATAACATTGAATGTGCAGCTCGTGGTGATTTAACAGTGCGTGCTGAGGTGACTGCAGGGGAAATCGGTACCGTCGCTGACTTTTTCAACTCCATCGTTGAAAGTCTGCGGGCTATTGTGACGAAAGTCAAAGAATCGGCATTGCAGGTGAATCAGGCGATAGGGTCAAATGAGGGTGCGGTTCGTCATCTTGCTGAGGAAGCACTCGCTCAAGCCCAAGAGATCAACCGCACTCTTGATGCTGTTGATAACATGACCCGATCCATTCAAGCGGTAGCAGCAACTGCCCATCAAGCAGCCGCAGTTGCTCATAGTGCTGCAGACACTGCTAAAAAGAGTGGTGTAGCAATGGACATAACAGTACAAAACATCTTGCGCTTGCGTGAGACAGTAGGCGACACTGCTAAAAAAGTGAAACGCTTGGGAGAATCAACTCAACATATTTCCCGTGTGGTAGCTTTGATTAACCAGATTTCCATGCAAACCAACCTACTTGCTATTAATGCTGGGATTGAAGCATCCCGTGCTGGTGAAGAAGGTCAGGGTTTTGCGATCGTTGCTGAGGAAGTCGGAGAATTAGCAGTTCAGACTGTGGCTGCAACTCAAGAAATTGAACAAATTGTCGAGAATATCCAACGGGAAACAACTGACGTGGTTCAGGCGATGGAGGTAGGAACTACTCAAGTGACGGAAGGTACGTACATTGTTGAAGATGCCAAGCAAAATCTAAGCCAGATTTTGGAAATTTCGCGACAAATTGATTTATTGGTGCAGTCGATTTCTCAAGCGACAGCGTGGGAGAGGGAGGGGAGTGGGGCAGGGGCAGGTGTAATTCCAACAGTGGAAGCCGATCCTCTGCCATTTTGCTGGGCTGTTGGTTGAACAGTGATATTCGCCGAGGGTAACAGCCCCAATAATGTCACCTCCAACCACAGGCGTGGCTGGGTGGTGTTTTTCAGCTGCACTTCAGTACTACGCAAGAGTTGCTGACCTGCCAAAATTGTTCCTATCTCAAACTTTTGGGCAAAACCAATCAGGGAATCCCAAGTCTGAGGGGTACAAGCAACTAAATCGTTGCGGCTTGGCGCTGTTTTTGCTATCAGCAAATCGCGGTAGAAGCCAGCAAGATTTTGGAGAATAATTAACGGTTCCCGACCTCTATCTAGGATTTGACGGGTATAATCTAAAACAGCTTCGGGGTTGTTAGAGGTAATAGCACCTAGTAAATACAGCAAGTCTCTTTCGCTAACTGAACCGACCAAATCCCAAACGCGGTCTGGCGTGATTTCACTAGATAACAAACTTAACTGGTCGAGGAGACTTTCCGCATCCCGCAGCCCTCCCTGAGAAACTTGAGCTATTAACGTTATGGCTTCGAGGGTAATGCTGATGTTTTCTTTGTAGGCGATATGGTTCAAATGCTTTTCCATCGCCTCTAAATTTATTCTGCGAAAATCAAACCTCTGACACCGGGAAATGATGGTTGGCAATACCCGTTGCGGGTCGGTTGTGGCTAGGACAAAGACAACGTGTTTCGGTGGTTCTTCGAGGGTCTTAAGTAACGAATTGAACGCAGCATTGCTAAGCATGTGACAGTTATGTACTAACAGCCCATTAGCTATAAAGTTATGGTTGTCCGCCACTTCTATGTCATACACTCGTTCTACTCCACCGAGGTGAACAGATTCGACCGTTTTCACATTTGTAGTCCATTGCTGGAATGGAATACTCTTTACACTTACATTTACAGGGGATAGTATCCTCATTCCTGCTTTTATGTCTCTTGCTGGTATCCATCCTCGGTCAGTCCTAATTAAATGATTGCCAGTACATCTAATTTCACGATTCGTCGTTTTTAGAACCAGTGTTTGGCGTTCACCCCGATTTAACCACCTGAGAACTTTTTTGAATTGCCATTCTCCTGTGCAGTCGTTATAACTGAGAACCCGCTTTCCCTTAATGTTGGGGTTATCAATTCTGACAAGACCTTCGCTAGTGACAACCAGCGAATCCCCAGTTAAACACTCGTCTATAACGTAGACCTTATAACGGCACTGAACTGGAGCGAATTGTGCCTTTTCTATAATGTCTCTGACATTTTCGACACCAGTGTTGCTGGCAGCGTCGATTTCAATAACGTCTAAGGAGTATCCTTTGGTGATGCCTTGGCAAACACCACATACGCCACAGGGTTCGGATGTGGGTTTGTCGCTGTTGAGACAATTGAGAGATTTTGCCAGAATACGGGCGCTGGAAGTTTTTCCAGTTCCTCTAGGCCCAGTGAACAGGTAGGCTGGGGCAATTTTAGCTGCACGAATAGCATTGGTAAGGGTGGTGGCTATTGCTTCTTGCCCTACCAATTCAGCAAAACTCTTTGGGCGGTACTTATGGTGCAGCGGTTCGTAGGACATGGATTTGCGATTTCTATGTCTTTATTTTTTCTGAGACGAGTAACACCCAATTGAATTTGGGAGTCGCTAATTCGGTAGAAGCCTCACTCTACCTCACATTAAAGGGGGTAGGTGTGTGGAGCCGTCACAACATTTTAAATGTATAAACTGAAGTTAGGAAGTAAAAGTTTTACTTATATAAGTACAAATATACCATAGGAGGGAAAGAGCGAAAAGAAAAGACGTGTAAATATTTTTAGTTTAAGAAGAGTTAATATTCTACTTGATAGAGGAAAAATTTGTGTTCATACATTTTATTAAATGAGATAGCGCAAACAGCAGTGCAGTCGCTCGACGCGTAGCTGCTTTCTCCATACATCGCTACAATCTTAGGGTAAACACCAACACTTAATGGGTGCGGGAGATGTTCAATCGGCTAGTTCAGTGGCTCAAAACGTTTTTTCAACGCTTATTTGGCAGGAAACAGAAACCAGCCGAAGTAGAAACCCATGTTCAAAAACAGCCACCTCCGCCCCTAACTGATACAGACTTAGAATTTCTCTTTACCCAACTTTTAGAAGGTGTGCATCAAGCACGAGGGCAAGCATGGGCGCAGAAGTGGCTGCATAATATTGAACACAGGGTGCCAACTGAACGTTGGATTGACTGGTTAAGGCGCTTCGGTGACAAACTCCTTGCATCACCTTCACCCAACAATGAGTTAGCTTCCCGATTGGTACAACTTGGAAAGTTAGAAGTTGGAGAAGTGGGCGATGTTGCTTACGATATTGGGATGAAGTTATTAACGCGCAACTCGGGCGAGCCAATATGGGAATATGAAGGACCGGATGTTGCTAGGCAAAACCTGCCAGTATCTACACAAACCTCAAGTGAACAAGAGCACGTCTCTGAGGAGGGAGAAAATTTTCCAGAAGGTGAGTATCAAGAGGTTACATTAGACCAGCTGCTAGAAATGCTACAACAGGATGAAAATCTACGGCAACAAATTGCCCAACAGTTAGGAACTCAAACAGACGATCCAGAAATTCTTATCCAAGAATTGCTCAATCAACTTCAGGCTGCCAATCAATCTAATACAAATCAAGCAGAAGCATAATTTCATACCAAAGTTTATAGCAACATCTGATGCACTATTATCTAATGGAGAGCCACAGCAGTGGAGCCAAAACAAACATATTTGTTGCTTGCTTAACAATAAACTGCTGTAAATGGCGTAAGATTATATGCTCGTGGTAGTGCTATATAATGATAGCTTTGTGCTACTAGGATCGGGTTAGCATCTCAAAAGAACGCTAAAAATTTATGAGAATTCAAGGGGTTTTTACCTAACTCAGAACTCTTTTAACACTGTGATAAGTGTACAATGAACAACATCCAAGAGTCCCCGAAATGCTCAAGTGGCTGATCAAGTGGTTTAATAAAATTTTTCACTTCCCCTTTGCTAAAAAGCAGGCTCGTTCTACTCAACCAATAGGGGAAAACACTGTGCTGCAACCGCCACCTGAACTGACTAATGCCGATTTGGAATTTTTGTTTACCCAGCTGCTTGAAGGTGTACATCAAGCCAGAGGGCAACAGTGGGCAATCAAGTATCTCCAAAGGATGGAAAATCGCATTTCTCTAGAACGCTGGATTGATTGGCTGTTGGATTTTGGAGAGCGATTGTTAACGTCAAGCGCACCAAATATTCAGTTAGCGGAACGGATGGTACAGCTTGGAGAACTTGGTATTGGCACAATTGGAGAACTTTCCTACGATATTGGAATACGGGTATTGACACGCAATCTGGGTGACCCGTACTGGGATACGGAACGGCAAGAAACCGATCCGGCGATCGCTACAGCCCGCTTAACTCCTGTAGAAGAGTTATATCAAAATCAACAAGAGTGGTATTTAGACGACGAAGCGCAACAACAAACCGAAACAGCTACACCCGCAACTAGGTCAAATGCTCTACAGCAAACAGCAGCAAATAATGATGAAATCGTTTGGGAGTACACAAAACCAGATACAAAAATTACAACAGAGGCAAACCACCAGGGAATAATTAATACAAGCAGTCCAGAGAAGATAGCGCAAAGCTTGGAACCAGTCTCTACACAAGAGACAGAAGATGGATCTTTAGCTTCTTTAGAGCCAACTGTAGCCGTAACCCTAGATGAATTGTTGGTTAGATTGGAGCAAAGCACCAGCTTAGTACAACAGCTAGCCTCAGATTTGGGAATTCAGTCCACCGATTCATCAGTTAACAAGAACTCGCCAACCGAAAGACCGCTCAATACTAAGGACAAAGCACAGACATTGTTTTACCAGGGTCTTGCAGCAGCTAAGAACGGCAATTTATCTGAGGCAATTGAACTTTACAATAAAGCTATCGAGATGAGCCCGGAATCTCATGAATATTGGTTTAACCGGGGGTTGACACTTTTTTACATGGGGTATTTTACAGAGGCAATTGCATCTTACGATCGCGCAATTGCACTCAAACCAGATTTTTATAAATGCTGGTACTATCGAGGCGGAACTCTTGGTGAATTGGGACACTATGATGATGCGATCGCCTGCTTCGACAAAGCTATAGAAATTAAGTTCGATTATCCGGAAGCTTGGTCGAGCAAAGGAACAGCATTATTAAAATCAGGGGATCAAATGGAAGCAGTTGCTAGCTTCGATAAAGCCCTGCTACTAGAACCAGAAGACCAAGAAAATTGGTACTACCGAGGAATAGCGCTGGCTCAGGGCGAACGAAGAAATGATGCGATCGCTTCTTACGACCGAGCGATAGAAATTCAACCGGATTTTTATGAAGCTTGGTACAACAGGGGTATAGAACTGTCTAATTTAGAGCGGTATGAAGATGCGGTTGACAGTTTGGTGCAAGCAACTGAAATTCAACCGGATTTTTATGATGCATGGTATGCCTTGGGAAGTGCCCTCGAAAAATTAGGGGAACATGAAAAGGCAATGGCATCATACGACCGAGCGACAGAACTTAAACCCGATTCCTACGAAGTTTGGATAGACCGAGGTGTTCTACTGGCAAGTCTGGGACATTGGGATGAAGCCATTTCATCTTGGGAACAAGCCCTAGAAATTCAACCCGAATTTTACTTAGCTTGGTTTAACCGCGCTGTCGCTTTAGAAAACTTGGAACGCCGTGAAGAAGCCATAGCATCTTATGAAAAAGCTTTAGAAATTAACCCCAACTTTTATTTAGCCTGGTATAATCGAGCTGTGGCACTATTTTACGTGGGTAGATTTGAAGAAGCGATCGCCTCATATGACAACGCTTTAGAAATCCAAATAGATTACTGGGAAGCTTGGATTGGTAGGGGTGCTGCTGCAGGAAGTGCAGTTCGTGACGACGCTCACATGACTTTTATGACTAACATAGCAGCAGCCAATCCATCTCTGTACGCACGAGGTTATGAAGGAAAACTGGCAAGCTATCTTGAAGGGCTGAAATATGTTTTTCAACACACGCAACCAGAAGGTTGGGGCAGACTGCATCTAGTGCTTGGGAATGCTCATTACGAGCAAGGAAGGCGATATCCCGAACCTCATTCTTATTGGCACCAAGCTGTTATTGAATACAATGAAGCACTCAAAACTTTGACAGCAGAAACATTTCCTCAATTGCATTTGGAAGTAGTGCAAAACCTTGTAAAAACATACATAGCCCTAGAGCAAACTGCTGAAGCACAAGAATGGAACCAATATGCGATCGCATTACTGCAACGATTGCTAAGTGAACCTACCCGCTCAAATGACAGTAAAAAACAACTGGTTCTGAGAAATGCAGGTTTTTGGCAATTAGCAGTTGACACAGCCGTACAGTCCGGTGAAATAGCACAAGCACTTGAAATTACCGAATACAGCAAAAATGCTTGCATAACCGGGCTGCTGTCTGGTTGGACAGATGAAATTATTTCACCTAACTACCGCTCATTTCACGAACTGCTCAATCCAACAACTGCTATTATCTATTGGCATATCAGCCCTTGTACCTTGCGTACATTCATCATCAAATATAAATCTCCAGAACCAATTCCCATTTTTACACCCGTACTTAACGTAGAAGCATATGAGGAAATGCCTCTACCTGAATCAGTGAAGCGCCTGGTTGAATTTGAAGATTGGTTAGAAGATTGGAATCAACACGAAGGAGAATATCGCAATCCCATTGCCAATCCACAGAATGAAAGCCATAATTCTTGGCTAGCAGATATGGAAAAGAGACTATTAAAGCTAAAAAGTATTCTGAACATCTCTGCAATTGTCAACGAATTAGAAGACATCACCCATCTAATATTAATTCCTCATCGTGACTTATACAGATTTCCCCTGCACGCCCTTTTTAAACTCTCTTCTCTTGGAGATTCTCAGCAAACACGGTCTGATTTCCAATTTACATATTTGCCCAGCGTGCAAATAGGATTGTCTCTCAAATCTCAACCTTTATGGCGGGTACAAAATTCACCACTCCTGAGCGTAGAACATTCAGATAGCGCAAATACAAGCGCACTGACATTTGCCAAACTTGAATCTGAAGTTATTAGTCAAATGTTTCACCGACGCAAACGCATTCAAGGAGAACAAGCGACTAAAAACCAAGTAGAAAAAGCTTTATCTGGTGATTACAACATACTTCATTTTACCGGATATGTAACTGATAATTTCAGTCAGCCCCAAGAATCTGAATTCTTCTTAGCAGGTGAAGACAGATTAACCATAGCAGAAATTTGTCAAAAGCCGATAGCAAAATATAACCTCATTACCCTCTCGGCTTCCGAAACAGCGATGGTAAATCATTCAGCGATCGCCACTGAATATGTAGGTTTAGCTAGTACTTTTCTCAGCAAAGGAGTTGATTATATAGTCAGCACTCTGTGGACTGTAGAATCATCTGCTAGTGCCTTAGTTATGATAGAGTTTTATAAAAGACTGATGCGCGATTTACCACCAGCAACAGCATTGGCAGAAGCAACACAATGGCTCAAGGAACTCACCGCTGGTGAACTAAAACAATGGTACGATGAAACCCTCAATGCTTTATCTTACGAAGGAACCAGAATAAGAGCAAATTTAGCAACAGAGTTGTATAGAAGCAGTAAATTGCCTGCAGATAGTAAGCTTTACGACCACCCTTTCTATTGGGCAGCTTTTATAATATCTGGTAAGTTTTATTTTTGATTGTAGAAATAGGGTGTGTGAGTGAGTCAGTTATCCGATGAGGAAATTTACCAGTCAGTTGGTAAAATAGTTGCAAATTTTGAACTGTATCAATGTGAAGAATGCGCTATTGCTGTAATGCAATGGTTAAGAGAAAATAGGATATCCGGAAGACTTATTAAAATTCAAACGCGTAATGGTGAGGATTATATAATTAGTACACGTCTAGAAAGGCTCTTAATAAACGATTCAATTACATTGAATGGAATTCATTATGGTGTGGATCTGAAAGAAAGAGTATTTGATAATTTATCAACTGAAGGATTGACTCTTAGTGATTGGCTCAATGATTTTGACTGCCCCAGTGGAGAATTTTTGGTTGACTATTTGGATGAGATTTAGAACTAAATAATTAGAGAAATTTAGTCAGGGAGGATCGAGGAATAAATGAGCAAATTATTTGAAATTTTGTCAAAAATTCAAACGAAGCCAGGGATGTATATTGGACGTGCTTCCGTTAGCGATTTATTTCATTTCATAGTAGGTTTTAAAACGGCTTTTAGAGAATTAGGGGTAGAAGCAACGGCAGAAGAAATGGATTTTTATCGGGAGTTTCAACCTTGGGTACAAAAAAAATATCATGTATCAACTTCTAATTCTTGGGCTAAGATAATTATGCTAAATTGTGGAACCGAACAAGAAGGGTTTAATGCTTTCTACAGGTTGTTGTCTGAGTTTCAAAATAGGAAGAAAAGTTTAGAAGGGGATAAGTTAGGTGAAATAGCTTCTGAGGAGAATAGACCATCAAGTATCAAGGATGAAAAAATAAGTCCGCGTAGGTTGGGTTGAGTCACGAAACCCAACACACAATTCATCATTTCTTAGGAGCAACTTCTACAATACCTTGACACCGGGCATACAACCTTAATTTGCCACCAATGCTTGACGGTGGATGAAATCAAAGTTAAAGTTTCTTACCAGCAGACTGAGTTACCCTTAAGTTATCGCTAACTAAGTTTCATGAGAATTGAGGGCTTATGTTCAACTATAATCCACTAGACTGCCTACCCTCATCGGCAGAATTACCCGATTCTGATGATACACCTGTAGATAACGAACTGCAAATACTAATTCCCAGCTTATTGTTAGCTGTCTTGTCTGCAATTTGGCAAGCCAGAGATGATTGGTTTTTTGGTATTAATATGGGGATTTATTATGCACCCAGTCAACCTGCCATTGTTCCCGATGGTTTTTTGAGTTTAGGTGTAGAACGTTTTGTTGGCGAAAACGGACGTTCCAGCTATGTTCTTTGGGAAGAAGATGGAATTCCTCCGATTTTAGCTTTAGAAGTGGTTTCTCAAACTTACAACGGTGAATACGAACAGAAAAAACTAGATTATGCCCAATTAGGCATTTTGTATTATGTCATTTATGCGCCTACGCGACTGCGTCGTAAGCGTCAACGTTTAGAAGTTTATCGCTTAGTTGAAGGTCAATACGTTTTACAACCAGGAGATAAAGTCTGGATGCCTGAAATCGGTTTAGGTATTGGACGGGAAGAAGGAACTTATCAAGGACGAACACGAGAATGGTTGTTTTGGTATGACGAAAGTGGTAACAGATATCAGACGCTAGAAGAGATAAACGCAGAACAGCAAAAACAACTAGAACAAACTCAACAACAGCTTCAAGAACTTTTAGCCAGATTACAAAAACAAAAAATTGATCTGAAAAGTATGAAGGATGAAGAGTGACTTCATCCTTTAGTGAATATGCCACAAAGTCTACAGACGATTAAAACCACCACAAATATTAATTTTTCTTGAGGGAGGGAGTAGTAACAATTAATATTTTAAGATTTATAAATATAGGTTAAAATTCCTAAATTAGGATAAAGCACTTTACAAGAATTGTGTTCTAGAATTGACACAAGTACTACTGTTTTCAACAAGGCTTTTGGATTATCTCTATACCATCAGGTTAAACCACTATAATTTGAATTTTTTATTACAATGAAAATTTTAGTAGTAGAGGATGACCAGCTTGTTGCCCATGCACTTGCTGCCGTTCTAACTAACCAAAACTATGTTGTTGAAGTTGCTGCGGATGGGGAAGCAGCGTGGGATTTGGTTGAGTCTTTTGATTATGACTTGATATTATTAGACGTTGTTCTGCCAAAAATTGATGGTATCAGCCTTTGCCGTCAAATTCGGTCTAAAGGTTTCCGAATGCCGATTCTATTGTTGACGGGATGCGATAGCAGCCACGAAAAGGCGATTGGGCTGGATGCAGGAGCAGATGATTACCTTGTTAAACCCTTTGATGAAGAAGAACTAGTTGCGCGGATACGAGCGCTCTTGCGTCGCGGTAGTGTAGCAACACAACCCATACTGGCGTGCGGTGATTTGCGGCTTGACCCGACAAGTTGCGAAGTGACCTATGCTGGAGAGCATCTGGCGTTGACTCCAAAAGAATACGGGCTTCTAGAGCTTTTTATGCGAAACAACCGTCGCGTATTTAGCTGTGGCATGATTTTGGAACATCTTTGGTCCAGGAATACTTACCTGCGAGAATAGCTTCAACAACCTGGTCAAACTGTTCGGGATTGATAGCCTTATCTAAATTGCTACTGCTAGACATTTCGTGGTTCATAGTGTTCATGGTTTTGATAGAAATAAACGAGTCTGTTGTCTTTGGTTGTTTGTAGTTGAATTGGGTGCTGTAAGTTGCCTTTACCTTTGAAGCAGATGCTTGATTGGATAGAGCAACATATCAGTTCAGTAATAAGCGGGGCTGTAAAGGAGTTAGTGCAGTGGCTGTTTAATCAACTTTCAATTTGATACTTCGTTTGTTATCTGTAATATAGTTTACAGCCAATGCAACTTTAACTCGATATACCTAACCTAATTTCTTAATAGGTTTAGCATTGGGCACCCTCGACATAGTTCTCTTTGAAATGCTGCGAGAATCTTGGTTGAGATCGGCACCTAGTTCAATTTGCTTATCTTTGTCTTGCTTGATAAAATCTGCTTTTTCCTCAAGAGTAGTTGCCCTTAAAGTGAGAGGTATATTTTGGGGATGATGAGCACTTGTAGAAACGTTTACTTGCTCGCGTTCTAAGTCATTTTTTTGAGCCACCCGAGTAGCAATATCCTCTAGCGTTTTGATTGCAGCACGAGTACGAGCTAGCAAATTCTCTTTGTTTAGAGAACCTTTCCGTTGATGAAAGTTCATTTGGTCGCTGAGTAACTTTTGCTGTTGGTCTTCAATTTCATTCGTCAAGAATTCCCTGTCCAATTCCGCGACGACTTGGACTAGTTTCCACTCTTGACCTGAGTTAACAGCCAGATTAATAACTTTGCCCAAATGAGTTGGCTGCATTTGAGCTTGTTCTCCCAATGCTACAAATTTACTTCGGACTTGACTGACTTGTTCAATCCTTCCTGTCCATGCCCAAACTACAACTGCTGTAAAAAAAGCGATGCTTCTGATTGTAGCTGCAAAAGAGAAGGTTGTAGTTAATTCATTAAGTAACTCCTCAACAGAGATCGACCTATTTTCTGTATTCTTAATTGCTGCTTGAGGGCTTCCAAGTGCAGTGGCGTGACTATTTATAGTTGCTTCTAGTGAAGCACCTGTTTCTAAAGAGGCAAAATTATCCTCATCAATAAATGCCATGTCAGATACTAAATCAATCTCAGGATGCGATTTATAGAAATAAGTCCTTGAGGTATCTGATGGGCTTGAGGTTTCGACTGCATTTGACCTGATGATTCTGTTCATGATCTGTCCTGATGATCGGAAACCTGACTTTTTATTCAAGTCTTTTTACTGCTAAGCCGGAATGTGTTAATTCCCCCTGAAATTTAGTTATCAGTATGTAAGAAGGCAACACCTACACAAAAGACACTATGCAAGTAAGGTGAGTAGATTCTGCACGCTTTTTTGGATACCTATACACGGATAGTGACTTTTCGGTTCTGTTTTGCTTAGCAGTGCCGCAGGCAATTGTTTACCGTTTTTCATGTCACATACATGGCATGAAAAAGTCTCCGTTTGGCTCTTGGTAGATGCAGTTTTGACCTCTTCAAATTTTGCTCATTCCTAATTCCATTTTTTCTCATGGTAAGACTATGTACTTATTTTATACCAAAGGATTAGGAGATAAGTAAAATCGCATACTTTTTAGGGGCGTAGAGAAAATTGTTTCATCCCTAAGCGTTAAGAGTAACATTCGTATTTATACTATTTTTTTGCACAAATGTCATCTGCTAATCTGGGATTTTATCAATAAAATTTACCGAACAGGCTTTGATGTTTGCTTATAGATGCTTTTACTTACCTTTCATTTCTTATTTGTTAGTTATTGGGGGGTGAGACCCCTCATTCATCATCAGTTTAGGACTTCCTCTTTCCCAGCAATTTTGGGATTTTTTACCATTACTATGGTTCCTAACCTTTTAAAAATATAACAGCAAAAGTAGCATTTAGACAATCTTTACTTGTCATGAGCCGCGATCGCAATTTTTACAATTTCTGAAAAATCTCTCATTGCCGTTCCGATAATTATTTTTTCTTTAGATAAAAATCTGTAGTTGAACATACGATTGCAAATTTATCATCAAACTTTTGTAAATCATGCACAAAAATTTCATGTTTTAGTAAAGATGTGAACCTATGAGATGGCAGCTTTATGGTATAATTTCTCAACCACAAACGGTAACACGCGAAAGTTGTACGATCTCGCAAAAAACGTTGCCACAAGATATCTCTACCGTGCATTCTCGATCCAACGCGATGCAAATATTTATCCTGCTTGGGATCTTTATAACAGCAAACCTTTGCATCTATATGACCGAGCTAAGACCGTTAAGAAGTCATTTATAAAGTCAAGATGAAATTTCTGAAGTGTGCATTACTTAAGATTGATTTTATAAATTAGCTTTAAAAGTACAGATTGACTTTCAATTTAAAAAATTGATTTTACTTTTCCTATATACTTGCATAGGTCACTTATAGAGCTCGGGGTGAGACCCTCTATTAAGAACCAGTTATCAGTAAACAGCGATCGATAACTGAAATCTGATAACCGGTCATAAATTCAAAGCTACAAGTTCAATTGCTGCTGAACTAAGTTGTAGTAAAGACCACACGTTGCCATTAATTCATCATGGGTCCCTTGCTCGACAAGAAGACCCCGATCTAAAACAAGGATGCTGTCAGCGTGTCGAATTGTAAAGAGACTATGGGCAATGATAAAGGTAGTGGGGACTTGTCTTTTTGAAGCAACACTGATATAGGTATGGCGAGTTAAATTCTCCAGAAACCGATTTTCAGATTCGACATCTAGGTGGTTAGTTGCTTCGTCTAAAATCAGAATGTGAGGGTTTCTTAAAAGCGCTCGGGCAATGGCAATTTTCTGTCGCTGTCCACTAGAAAGCATCATTCCTCCTTCCCCCACTTGAGCGTTATATCCCAAGGGCAAGGTCTGAATAAAAGAGTGTGCATCAGCCATCTTTGCTGCTGTGATGACTTGCTCTAATGTCCACTGGGAATTGTACAGCGTGATGTTTTCTAAGATGGTTCCTGAAAATAGAAAGCATTCTTGCGATACTATGCTAAGTTGACTTCGCAGCGATCGCAAAGAAACACGAGCAGTATCATGTCCATCAATGAAAATGCGTCCGGTTTGGGGACGATATAAACCAGCAAGCAGATGCATCAAAGTGCTTTTACCGGAACCACTGCAACCCACAATAGCAACCGTCTGTCCTGCTTTTACCCTAAAGGAAATATTTTGCAGGGTATTGCGTTCCTCATAATAATTGAAACGAAAAGTGACATTCTCAAAACGGACATCGCCACGAATTGGGGGCAACACCAATAGAGGTTTTTGAGAGATCTCTTCTGGTGGAGATGTTAAAACATCATTAAGCCGCTCAATGGAAATGACAATTTCTTGAAATTCATCCCACAGTTCTACCAAAGCAAAAACAGGCTTGACAGCAGAACCAATAAGCATATTGAAAGCGACAAATTGACCAAGTGTCATGGAATCCTGAATTACCAGAGTAGCTCCGTACCACAGCACAGCTGTACTACCAAGGCGCTCTATAGAATTATTGGCTAGTTGCAAAATATTAGCTAGCCTGTGACCGCGAAACCGCAGTTTCAATGCGTCGGAGAAGCGTTCCTGCCAACGCGAATATATTGCTTGCTCGGATACCGCAGTTTTTACAGTAGCAACTCCAGTTATGATTTCTACTAACAGAGAATTTTGCTCTGCCCACTTCTTCTGAAATTCTCGCGACGCTGTTTTGAGTTTGGGACTAGCACTAAATATTAGGAGCGCGATCGGCACTATTGAACACACAACCAAGAGAGTCAGTTGCCAATTGTAATAAGCCATCAATCCCAAGTAAGCAACTGCCATCACAGCATCCAATGTGGTATTGACGATTTTACGGGTAAAAAATACTTGGATCTTGTGGTTCTCCTGAAAGCGAGAAATGATATCCCCTACCTGACGAGCAGCAAAAAATTGCAATGGCAACCGCAGTAAGTGGTCTATAAAATTTCCAGCCAAAGTACCATCTATGAGACTGGAAAAACAGTCCAGCAGATATTGACGCACTCCTGTCAGAAGGATTCGCCAAATACCCAGTAAGACTAAGCCGATAGCAAAGACATTCAGTGTAGTTAGACTTTTCTGTGGGATCGCTTGGTCAACAGCCATTTGGGCAATGAGCGGTGTCACCACCCCAAATACTGACAGCAACAACGCAGCAAGAATAATTTGACCTAAAAGCTTGCGATGAGGTAAAAAAGCTTGCCTCAGACCGCTCAAAGAGATTTTTTCGTCTTTAGCAGCGTTAAAACGGTCAGTAGGGGATAAAAGGAGCGCGTATTCTGTCCAGTTCTTTTCAAACTCTTGACGTGTTAGCTCGCGCTGTCCTGTCGCAGGATCGCCAATTAATACGCGCTCCCCTTTCACTTTCCACACAACTACATAGTGAATACCCCCTTGCCAGTGAGCGATCCACGGGTTTGTTTGCAACTCCAACCTACTTAAAGAAGCCCTAACCGATAGGGGTTCGTAGCCCAAATTTTGGGCAGCATCTGATAAAGCAGCTAAAGATGCTCCCATACGATCCGTCTGAGCCAGGTTGCGTAACGTGTTTAGGCTAAAACGTTTGCCCCAATAGCGACTAATCATTGCCAAACACGCTGCACCACAATCAGATGAGCTTTGTTGTTGAACAAAGGGATAACGACGCCATAGACGCGGGAGGGAGGGGGGGAGGGAGGGAGTGTCTGTCTGTCTGAGGGAGTGTCTGTCTGAGGGAGTGTCTGAGGGAGTGTCTGAGGGAGTGTCTGTCTGAGGGAGTGCGGGAGGGAGGGGGGTAAAATTCTTTTCGGTCTCTTGGTCTGGTTGTTTGTCGAGATCCTCCGCATCTTCTTGTTTCCAGCTAGGAAACTCAGAACCTATGCTCATTGCGGATTCCCAATGTTTAGCAGGGAGGTGGTAAATCAGTAAATCTGTTTCAGCAACCCAGGAGAGTTGCTCGGTATTAGGATATCCCCAGCTTTCCCCTACAACTGGCGGCTGAGTGGTGACCTTTTGCGTGTTGATTTTTCCGCTGAAAAGCCAAAAACGCCCATCTCTTGTAGGAACTTTTTCCTCTAAGAGGGAACCGGCGTCTATCTTTTTTTGCTCCAAATAAGGTAGCAATTGCTGTAAATGATGGCTTTTCTGAGAACGTAACTCAGTACAAGTTTTGAAAAAAATCAATGCTTGACGCTCATAGGTTGTCTTTTCTAAATCATTTTGCAGACTGGGTAAGTGTTGCAACCACCCCATGAGTTCAGAAACTTTGACTTGCGCTACAAAACCAGCGCTGGCTGCGACTGCTCGATACGGTAAAGGTTGATGGAAGAATAAATGGTCTGCTCCAAAAGTTTGTTTCGTTAACAGTAACTGAGTTGATACTGAGCGTTGGAGAGTGGTGTCGAATCCAAGCAGACGCACTCGACCTTGACAAACTAAGTATAGAAAATTGCTGGTGTTTTCAGACTCTGTATCCGGGCTGTTACTAACTAAATCGTCACCTAGCTGAAATTCCCGAACAACCCAAAATTGACTAAACTCTGATACTAGATTTGTGTCTCCTGCAACTCGCCTCAAACAGTTGAGCATAGCCGCACGCGATGGGGGAGATTGCTGTCTAGTAAGATAATTTATTTCTCCATGCACTCTTAACGACGAAAAAGAGTTCATCGTTTAATCTCTGATGTCTGGTTAAGCTTGTTAATTTGTATCGGAACTTGTATTTGCATCATAAAAAGCTTTGTCAGTCTTTCACTGATTGGATTTTACAGGGCTCTACAATTTATGAAAAACAAGATTGGTGTATTTTCAATCACTTACTCACTGCCAACTCTTTTTTAGCTGCTATTCATACAGTGAAAGAAGTTTTGAATGTGACATATTGCTAGCCAAACCCACTCTCATTTTCTCTGATGACAGTCATCACCTTCTGTTGCATTCTTATAAAATTTCTCTCAGTTACGTCAAGAATTTATTTGTACTTTATCAAAAGTTTACTGATGCTTTCATTCCTATCGATCCATGTCATGACTCTCTACTAGTATGAATAATCCCATTTATTGAAATGTCAAAACCTTTAAGGCAGAGGTGGAAAAAATAAAATTTTTATAAAATTTGAAAGGGAACTTGTGTATTTCCAGTTATTTTGCCTTGACAAAGGTTGATAAGTTAAATATGAGTAGTTCATGAACATTCCCTTTTTGTGACCATTTCTCTATAGGGGTGAGAGATACAAACATTCCACTAGCAAAAAAGATCTTTGTCCCCGAGTTTCTATAACTTGGGACTGAGAATCTGTATTACATGACCTCTACGAAAACTTTTTTCAGAGGTAAATAGTGGAATTCCGGAAAAATAATTAATCTGTGAAAAAAATATTATACGACAGGTGAAATAAGATTAGCTAGAGGTTAAGAAAATTTTTCGTCTAAAGAGCAAATAAACTTGGCGATAGGAAGGCAGAAGTCAGGGCGCAGGACAAATGACTAATGACCGATGACTAGATAAATACCCCAAATAGCCATAGCCCGTAAATAAGTACTAGCACGGAAAGTCCCAACAGCGGTGATGGCTTCTGGAGTGCGAAACTGTAGCCCGTTATCGTAAATTTGTCTCACTACAGCTTGTGTTAGGTCAAAGGCTTCATCTTTCATTCCCATTTGTACAAGAAGTGCTGCTAACCCAAAATTTATTCCCGTCCAAACTTCCAAAGGATGAGTCGCTTGAGGATTTTCTGGTGAACCATCAGGGCGAACACCGTTAGCAGCGCCAAATTGACCGTGATGAAACTTGAGGAAGCAGGCATCATATACAGTTTTCAAGGCGGAAAAAGCGCAATCAACTGGTACTATATCTGGCAAGCCAAGCAGGCGAGCGTAAAATTGTCCGCAAAGTTGGTCTGCCATGACTACATCAGAACCGCTTTCACTATCTAGCCGATAGTATTGCCCATTCCAAAGTTTTTCTTGGTAAACGGGGCGAGATTGTTCTAACCAAGCTTGATAGATCGATTTTTGAACTGCTACATTGTCAGGATTGTTCTTTGGGTTATTGTGTTTGTAGTCTGTTAAAACCTCACAAATGGCGATCGCTGCTTCTAGCGCAGCCAACCACAACCCACCACAGTAAGCACTGACGCCTTGCAACCGCCAGTCATCAAAAGTTTGGTCTGGCGCACCGGAATTTTCCGGAATACCATCTCCATCTATGTCAAAGGTCTTGAGATAATCCAAAGTTTGGACAACAGCACTCCAACAATCTGCTAAAAATTCCACATCAGAAGCACCTGTTAGGAGAAAGTCTCGGTACACCTGCAAAACAAAATCACAGCCTAAATCCTTCCACAAATTGCAATCTTGGTAACTTGTGTAATTTGTTTTTTCCCAGACGTGTTCATTTGGTGCTCCCAAATCGTGGGGTGTTGCACCTTTAACTTTGCGGACTGCGATTGGACTTTCCGCACCTATTGTATAATAGTATCCAATAACACGAGGAGTTTCATCGCTCTTTGGAATTGCCCGTGCAAAAGCCCTAATCACTGCCTTCTCAAGTTCTGGAAACAGTATTAATAAAGCAAAAGAACCGTAAAGCCTTACGTCTAAGCTTTCATACCACCGATAATCCAAGCATTCAAGTACGGCAAATTGGCCGATAGGATCGCGTTTTGATGCTGCACTCCAGAGAGTTCCACCACTTGTCAGGTCGTAAAGCTCATTGAATAGAGCCATTTTGAACCAATCGGGCAAGTCTTGGCGATCGACAATCGGAATTTGCCAAGACTGAATTTGCGCCTGCCAAGTTTGATATTCTACCAAAGCTGTCGATGCGATCGCCCAAGCATTCTGACCGTTGCAACCAAAAAAATCAGTATACCTCCGGTCATAGGTAACCCCAGCTGCAAATTCTGTCACGGGAAAATCCCAAGCTAGAACAACAGGAAGGTTGAAAGTTTCCCCCGGTTGAAGAGTAAATCGAAGGGCAAGTGCCGCACCAAGCTGCTTGCCCTCAGTCACTGGGGTTTCATCTGTGTTATTTGGCAAAGAACCATCTTGGGAAAATCTTTGCCATATTTCCTCACCTGTGCCTGCTGGGTTCCATCGAGTTTGATAATGTGCTTCTACCTTGGGATGTTTCTGAGTTGCAATACACCACTGTCCATCACCCTCTTGCACTCGTTCATTTTTTCCCACCCGACTCATCAAACAACCAATGACACCGGCAGATTCGACGAGTTTGTTAAAGTTCCCTTGGCTCTGATTCAGACACGGTTGGTACTCGTAGACTGGGCTACCATCATCTCGCAATTTTACCTCAGGAGATTTCAGGGCATTAGTAAACCAGCCCACCATGTTTTGCCAAGTTAACATTATGCTGAGTGCGATCGGTGCATTTGTGGGATTACTTGCAGTCCACACAAACACTGCCACAGGGTAGCTTGATTCTTTGTAATTGCCCGACCAAATAGGAGAGAATTGCTCACAAGTTATTTGTGCTTGAAATACCCCTTCATAGACAAACCAACTCCGGGGATATAGAGCGTAATAGGTTCCCGTGTTTCCGTGTCCTTCCCTACTTGCTGGATACCACTGCCAAGCCGATAGACTACCATCTTCTGGTGCTTCCGTACACAAAGCATACGCCCGTGAAGACGCTCCATCTGATTCAAACAAGCTAAATTGACAGGCTGGTATGTTTTTGAATACGTGTTCGCCACCATCAACGTGCCACAGATTAAAATCTCCCCGTGGCGAGCGACCGATACAACCCGCACCAAAGCCGCCAAGAGGCATTCCATGCCAAGGTCCATCATCGATATTACTGGCGTAGCGCACGGTATACGGTTTGTCCCAACCCAACCCGATGGGACGGCTCCAAGCGCAAGAGGGAATTACCGAGAAAGGGTGATTGCTCATGGCTCAATTATACGGCGTTTGGTGCAGATGGTGAAACAATGATTTAGCGATTCCCTCGACTTTGGATACCCAGTTTACAGAAGAGGCGAGCGACTGCATATATTACAATCCCAGCCGATTTAGGGTGTAGAGATTGAAAAATATCTTTTTGGAGTGGGTGTAGAACCGGATCTACATCCAATTGTTATGAGGCTGGGGAATTTCTCAAGCAGATAGATTCAAAACTTTCCCGCTCGAATCAGGTAAATTCCATGTGTAGCGATTACCTATCCTCGACGCCCAAGACCGAACATCCTTAATATCATGTCCGGGTAAAGACTTATCATTAAGGCAGATGGGGAGATGGGGAGAGGGGGAGATGGGGAGAGGGTTTCCCCCACTTCAAATATGCATGAAGAATTTACACCCCTTTCCTTTTCATGTGTCTTTGGGGTAGTTGCGAGTTTATTTGATTTACAGCTTTATAAAAGTCGTAAAAAAATCAAGAACTACGTTGTTTCACAATAGATATCGATAAACCATTTTCCTAAATTTGGGAAATCTTCGTCTGTAGAATTGGTAAGACGTTTAATTTGTTTTTCTATTGTCAACATAGCTTGTTTTGTCAGCTTAATTCCATTTTTATAAGTTTGAGTTACTAACTTAACAACTGGATGTTGACCTTTCCATGTCATGTTTTGAGCAAAATTTAAAGCCGTCTCTACTTCATCTAAGATACTTCCATTCCAATAGTTTTCTAAAACTGCCCAAGTGCGTTCAATTGGATTATATTTACTATGATATGGAGGATAGTAAGCCAAACGTATATTTAGTTTATGCTCTTGAGAAAACTCAACTATACGCTTCATAAATTGAGTCCTACGAGAATTATTCTCTCCTCCATTATCTTGATTAATAACTAAAGTTTTTATTTTGGGGAAGCGCCAGCTTTCTAACAACCAAAAATCTGATAAAACATCTACGATAAAATCACTTGTTACTTTTGATTCTGTAAAATACAAAAATAGTTCGTCAAGCTCCGGAAGAAAGACACCGTATGGAGTTACGGTGGTTTTTGGGTGAAAATCGTGGTCATCAGTTTCCGTCGGCACTCGATTTCTACCACCACGGTCAAATGAGCCAATGTTCACACGGGCTTTTGCATCTAGACTTAAGCGTAAAATGCTTGGAGCGTCTGAAGCTTCTTGATTAACTATAGCTAACTGCTCAAAGATTGCGTCCGTTTCGGGAATTTTTTTTGAGGCTGGACTTTCGCAACTCGTTTGAGCTTATACCCCAAATCATTCAATTTTATACGAATTGTTTCTGAAGTTGGTAATTCTTCATTACTATAACCAACTTTCTCAATTAATAGCTTTCTTACTTCACTAGCACTCAGACGAAGCGGAGATGAAACCTGTCGATATTCATGAAGGAATTGAGAGTACTTTACTGATTTTAAAAAACGCCTTGAAAGAAACATCAGCACATACAGAAATTGAAGTTATCAAAGAATATAGAAAGTTACCATCCATCGAATGCTATGCCGGACAGTTAAATCAAGTGTTTATGAATATCTTGACAAATGCCATTGATGCTTTGCGCCAGCAGGAAGCTGAATGGTTACAACTGAAGAATGAAAAACACCCCAGTCGCGTTACTATCGGGACACATCTCGAACAGAATTCCCATGTCACGATTCGCATTAAAGACAATGGTCCGGGAATGCCACCTGAGGTGAAAACCCGATTGTTCGATCCTTTCTTCACGACAAAACCTGTCGGAAAGGGAACTGGTTTGGGGTTATCAATTTGCTATCAAATCATTGTAGAGAAGCATGGCGGTAAATTGGAGTGCTTATCTCAACCAGGACAAGGCACAGAGTTTGTGATTGAAATTCCCATTCAACAGTAACCAGTTATCAATGACAAAATAACTGCTTCTTAAAGGTAATTGTGCTTGCACGAAAGTTATACATAACCAATTTATAACTCCTGGTTTTTCAATGCCATAATTTGCCAAAGTGAATGCAACTAACAGCGGTATTATACAACAAGACTGAAAACTAAACGACATTTACTAAAATCTAACGAAAAGCTAACAGACGTATTTCAACTTTCATTCATGAAAATTATTTCTAAAAAATGTAATGTTTTTGCCTCGATCGCTTAAGGTAGTTAAAACATCCTAGTGGTCTGCCACATTAATTTTGACGATCTGCTAAATTCCCAACTTCTTTAAGAAGTTGAGAATCTAGAACATCAGTACAGTAATACTGGGATTATAGGTTCTTTGTTTTATCAAAGTTAATGAAATAATTACTGCCTTAAATACTCTGACAAAACTTTGTGAAAGTGACTGATTCCAAATTCAAGTTCTTCAGCTAATTGAACTTTATAAACTTTAGAACGGACACTAGCTTGTAGTAAACGCACTGCAGAGAAATCTTCGTTAAGTACTCGATCAAATTCAGGTCGGAAATCATTTGGTTTATAAGGGAATGCTTCCATCTGTGCTGGTGTCTGATAAATAAAAACTTCAAACCGAGTACTCTCAGGAGTCAGGGGAACAAGATGGAAAACAGAAACTTTATCTTTTGCAGTATTCACCATTGTGTTTGGAAAAATTAAACCTTGGTAAGACCTAGCTTTTGGTTCTCCCGAAAAAGCTGGATGCTCTTTAACCGATTCTTCATCAATGTATGGAACAGAAATTTGATAGTGACGTCCTGTTGGTGTGTATTGAATGTCTTTGGGATAAAAGCATTCGAGACTTTGAGCATGAACTACTGGTAAATGGTAGCACTCAAGGTAATTTTCAACAGAAAACTTCCAATTAACTGGCTCATCATAACTCCAACGATCTACTTCTTGTAATTCTTGCCAAGAGTACTCATACTGCTCTAAATAGTTTGGAAAATCAGCCAAGTAACTCTTCAATGATTCCCCTTCGGATTCTGGATTCACAAAGATAAAGCCACCCCAAGTCTCAACTCGCGCTTCTGCTAAACGAACTGTTGATTTGTCTAAGTTAGGAAAAAATTTAGCCTGAGGAAGCCCTTGGAGTTTACCCTCTAAATCAAAACTCCAGGCATGATACGGACAACGTACCCGATTACAGTTTCCCTTACCATCTAAAAGACGAGCTGCGCGATGAGGGCAAACATTGTGCATTGCTCGCAATTCACCATTGTTAGTCCGAATGACAAACAATGGCTGTTCTCCAACAATACAAGTGAGATAATCTCCTGGATTTGACAAGTCTGACTCCCGGCCTATAAATTGCCAAGCGCTACTCCATAGCGATTGCATCTCTAAAGCAAAAATGTCAGGGCTGAAATAGTAGTGACCAGGCAAGCCTTGGCTTATCGGTTTAGTACTAAGATTCCCGTTAACTGATGATTTTTGAGAGAGTATGTTCATTTTTCGACCTTGTATTTAATGTACTTTTTCTAAGCAAAGCTCGTTTTTACGCAAGTCCTGCGTGAAAGCTACCTCTATTGTTAAATCCTTCCACCACGCATCTATTGCTTCCATAAATGCTCGAAACCCTGCCTCAAATTGTTCAAAATCTTGGAGTTCTAAATAAATAGCAACAGTTTTTTTCAAATCTTCCTCGTGCTCCGGTTCCCATTCATTTAAATGCATATTGAAGAAATACTGAAGACTATTAGGAAGAGAACCTTGAACCATCTTCTTGATTATTTCTCTAATCATATTCAATTCTGCAACAGCAGTAGCCTCAATAGCATAAGTTGCACCAAGAACATAGCAAGCTTCTCGATCGAATACAATTTTTAGATTTCTCAAAAGTTTTAATGTTGTAGATGAGGGATTTATATTTTTCATTGGTTGATTAAGACCTTCTTCAAGACCTTCTGCCAAAAGAACATAGTGAGAAATCCCTTGTGTGCCACTACCTAATTCTTCAGCAATATTCTCTTGTAGCTCATAAGCAACCTCTAACCATCCTGCTTCAAAGGCTTTTTTTCTCGCAGACTCTGTAAAAAACACTAATTCTTTTGTAAAGATAGAATATTGCTGAATGATGTGAGTTAGCTGTTTAAAACTTGCATTACTTATATTCTGAACTACAGGATTTTTCTTGTCATTCACTGCTATGTATTCGTCAAGCATCAGATTCTTTAGCTTCTTTGATAGATGCTTAAATATTTGATAATTTTGCATTTTTTGAGCCATTTGGTGGAGATTTTTGATTTGAAGCAATTAGTAGCAGACAGTCTAAATAAGGTACACAATTGTGAAGACACAATGCCGCTGCGCTCCTAGAATTGCGTGTAACTTAGGTAAATGAGAACTGCTACACATTAATCATCTGTTGATTGAAAAGTTTGATTGGCAACAATTTTCAGTATGAACAACGGCAACTGATTTTATAAATATAATAACCAGAGTTGCTTTTCAATACTTTTTTATTGTTAAATCAAACAATACATATCAATAATTATTTTTTGTAAATTATTGATTGATATACTTAAAAACTACCAAGAAAAATATTTTGTGTCAATTATATTCCTTATAAAATTATAAATATATTCTTTTTTAGTTGTAATTACTGAGGATAAAATCATTTATTATCTTATATCTTGCACCACCATCTTATTGAGAAAATAATAAGCTTTTTAGCTTATTATTTCGTAGGGTGGGCACTGCCCACCACCCACTTATTGAGAAGGTGCAAGATGTCAGTTATAAAGATTGTGTAAAGTATAAGGAAATATACGCACACTTAAAGATATCGAACGCTGACAAAAACCATAATAATTTCCAAAAAAGAGGGGTTCATTGATGTTCAAATGTTATTTGAGCCTTATGTCTAATTTGAAGATCTTAAATTAAGCAATTTTATGGATAAAAATTCCTGAAAAAATATATTTAAGGAAAACTCAAAATATTCAGCATTATTACGGTATACTTCTCAAGAAAAACCGTTTATCAATAAATTAAATTACTTAAGCTTAATTAATATATAAAATCATGCGTACTCAGCCAATTTTGGGTGCGAAGAACAATAAATTTTCTTTCTCACTTCCTCGCAGTCTGAGTGTTTTTGAAACTTGGGGCTTTGGTGTCACAGCCCATACTGTATGGATGACTGTAGCACCAGTTATGTGTGCATCTCTTGGTGCAAATGCTATCTTTGTTTGCTTGCCTGCTGTTATTGTCGGAATTTTGCTGAACTTGCAAGTGAAGCATTTGGGCAGTTACTGGTCTGATATGTCAGGAGGAACGCCCAACTACGCAACTAGACTGCTGAAAAATTATCCGGGGCTGGGTAAATACATTGCAATTGGATACCTGATTGGATGGGCATCAACTCTAGCAATAGCGGCAATTGTCCTCACCGATTTAATTAAAACGAATCTGGAACCATTGCAATACTGCTCGGTTAGGGTAGACGCCGAGATACGGATACCGTTGGCGAATTCCCAAACCAGCTAAACTGAACGGGTTAGTTCAGTGATGAAACGATTGAGAGCCTTCTGAGCAGTTTTATACCCAGTAGCTTGCTTACCTAACTTCAGTTGGGACAGAATGCGATCGCGTAAAATTTCAAGTTCTCTTATAGTTGGCAACCCAATAGATTGTCTTTCGCGCTCCGTATTAGATGTTAAAGGAAACTCCTTCTGCCGTGTAATACTCGGTTGAGGTTCGTTTTCCCCAAGATAGGGAGCTAATAATTCTGGGTATTGCCGTGTAATACAAGGGTTGGCGTTATGCCTAACAATGTGTTCTAAATAGTCAGCCCTGGTCAAACCCAAACATTTAGAGGCTATCCCTAACCTCTTCCAGGTATCATTAGTCAGTCGCAAAGAACGTACTTCACGATAATCATCATTTTTGAGCGCAAACTTCCCCTGAATATCTCGTTTCAAGGGACTTCCAAAGAATAAATTATTCCAAAAAAAACAAGAGACAGGAATTTTTCAAGAATGATAATCTTTTCAGGAGGGAGAAGAGGGCTTGCCGTCGGCAGCCCCTTTACCCAGATTTCTCACAACGCGACGCGATCGCAACTGCCAAAAGCTTATATGGCATAGGTCTAGACGGGGTTTAATGGTTTTGAAAAATAACAGAGTGTTTTGCGGTTGCGATCGCCCTCAAGTCAGCCAGCATTGAGTTAGCGGCTCGTCACTGAAATCTTTGTGAGAAATCCGGATTTACCCCCTTTTTTGTTAATTATTATCATTATTGTCAATGGCAGAATTTATTTTCTGGAAGTCCCAACCCTGCCATATCTCTAGTTACTAACCGCTAAATCGTTATTTTGATTGTAGTAAACAGAACCAGTGATTTTGACTGAAAAAGATTGCTCCCCCGTGCTTAAGATTATCTGTTGTCCGAGAGGAGAAGTTGGTAAAGCTAATTTATTGTTGAGGCTCTTTAGTGTTTCGTGTCCCGGAACTGAAACTAAATTTTTATTTTTGGCTACTTCAACAGAAATCAAAATTGTGTGGTTTTGTTTAACTATTTCGTTTAACTGAAAATCGTCTGTAGAAACAGACACAATCTGATCAAAACTATTTTCGTTGTCAGTTAGGTAGTGAACCAAATAAAGCTGCTGAGCAGTACCAAACAAAATATAAATTAGATTTTCTTTAGTGGTGCCATCAAATCTTCGTGCAAAGACGGGGTCTCCTTTAACTGTGATTTGAGATAATTGATTTCCTTCAAGTAATGGTTTAGGTGGAGGAAAGTTTGGATTTTCCTCTACATGTCCGAATACTGCCAAAACAGGCATTGTAAAATTTGGATTACAAAACATCTCAGGGACTTTAAACTTTGATCCACGGGGATTGAAAGAAAAAAATGGAAAAGGAGTTTGATCTGTTGTTTCTCTTTCAAACTTCTCGAAGTATTTCATTTTAGTGCTTTCATCTAAATTGACAACCCATATACCTTGATAGACATGCATTAGGACGTGACCTTCTTGACCATTAACGCTACCAGCAAACAAAGGTAAGTGGTAGGCATACAGACGATCGTCGGGTTTTCCAAAAAGAACCATATTGTGAAAACCTGCCATTTCAGGTCGGGGGGATTCACAGTTGTAAAAACTTTTTACTGCCATTTTATTACCTAGAAGGTAAGTGATTATCAGAGGTTAGCTGCTATGCGAGATAACACCTGAGGTCAAACACTTGCTGGGACATCGAAGAGCATTGCACCTGGAAAGCGAAGTTCATCATCTCGCGGTGGAACTAAGAATACTCCTGCCGCTTCAACTTCGAGAAACTTCTCAAAATTAGGAGGCAACAAGGTTGGATTTCCTCCAAAATTTGTGCCGCCCAGCCATCCAGGTTGTTTTAACATAAATGTCACGCGCACTGGATCATCTTGAAAACTGACAAAGTTTAACCCCAGTCGTGGTTCACCTTCGGAATTAGTCCCTTCAAAGAACTCATATCTCTTTTTAGCTTCTTGATATTCCTCGCGGAGTCTTGCCATTTGTTTGCAAATGTTTGCTTGGGCACAAGTAATGCTAGGTACTGAAACGACTTCAAATTTTTGATATTCCTCGTCCTTGACTGAATCACCATCTCCTACAACCAGCTGTGGACCAACTTCGATCTGCTCTACTACTTGAAAACCCCCAATCACAGGCTCTTGATTATCTCCAACAGTGATGTCATCTAGAAAGTGAGGCTCGGTGTCTGGTGGACCAAATTCTAATCGCTGATAATATCCTTTACCCTTGCCCCGGCTGAACCGTATCCATTCATCAGGTACAGTCTTGCCTTGAAACTGAAAGTTTTTGTCATTAAATGACCGAATATACATACCGAGTGGATTAGCAAAAGCAACAGTTTTTCCCTGAAACGCCTGATCGTGGGCTCCGGTTGCCGCTGCCGGATCTGCTTGACGACAAGCAAGTTGCTTAACTCCATACTTTGTAAAAATTTCGTCTTTTGAGGCTTTGACCCACTGACTACCCTCACGCTTTGCATAGGGACGTGCCCCAAACATAACAATGTATAGCAAATCATCTAAGCCATTAATTTCATGTGTCATAAACAGCGCATGGCGTCGGTTAAGGGAGCCTAACGGTTGCACTGGCACACCTTCTTTGAGGAAGTTGTCTTTGAAGTCGCCTTTCAATATTCCACCAGATCCACCAGCAACCCATAAGGCAAACTGGAAACGCCGTTGTTGTGGAGAGAGTGTAGTGGGGTCGGTCACAATTGGACCATACAGTTCACTCCATTGAACCACTCGACCCAGAATCGATGAGGCAACTTCTTGGAGTTTTTGAGGTGCTTGCTCTGCAAGTAATAACCAGTATTCTCTCAATTCCGTGGTTAGCAAAACCCGTTTAGGACGATATCGAGTTTTAAGGTTTGGAGCGGTGCCCTCTTTAAATTCTTGATAGAGCACAACATATTCACAATATTCATTTTGAACCCGATCGCGCCCTTTTGAACCAAAAGCTTCATGGATGGGGTGTCCTTTTGCTGTTGCCCAATCTGAGAGGCTTTTAGCTGTTTGTCGATCTACACATAATTTTGGTTCTGCCAGATCAGCAGCCCATTTTACTACATCTGTCTCAACCCCATTGTTGACTGTTTGAGGATCTAAGGCAAAAAATCGAATCTTTCCCACTCGATTAGGGGAAGCTAATTCCTCGTAATGCTGCTTAATGGTGCTATTCCAAAGTTTGATTAGGTTTTCATCCAAATCGTTGACAAATCCAGGTGCTTCAAAAGGGTCTGTTGTAGAAATCTCCTGAACATCATTAGAGAGGCGAAACACCAAATTTTCTGCGTTTAAGTTGCGAAATGCCATAGTATTTCCTTCAAAGTAAATGGAATTCTTTAGCAAGGTAAAGACTACAAGCAGCAAAAGCAGACAACCTAAGCTATGCAATTAAGCGTAAAAATAGCCAACACACATTTTGTCGCCACGCAAAGCTAAAGAATCTTGCTATGACAGTTTATTAATAGCCGAAGCAAAATTTTTTGCTATAAAATTGCAGAGAGAGTTTGGTTAACTAAACTAATTTTTCAATGCCATTTTAAGTTGACACTGCAAATCTAGGATAGTATCAATTGCTCTTGCTTATAAACTTGCCCTATGCAATTTAAGCTAGTAATTTAAAAATACTAGTTTACATAGCTGCTAGTTTTATCAATATTACTCGTACAACTTTTTAGAACAACATTTAAACTGATTATAGCACTATCAGTAGATTTACGATATTAGATAAAACTGAATTAGATAAAACTGAAAAAAACCTAAATTTTTTCAAAACTTGTGCTTGGGTATCCGCCAAGATACCTGCAAATTGGGACAGTTTGTAAAGAAAATTGTCAAAAACTTTGATTTATCGTCGTTCCAGACGCTGAAAAACTTCTTAGCGTTTCTTAGCGTACAAAAAACCCGGATTGGCACGGTGACCCCAATTACCACTCTAACTGCTTAATGATTTCATCGGCAAGATGCAAAACATTGAACGGCTTGAAGATGACTCCAGCAAGGTTGAAAGGGCACAATTCTAGCCGATCGTCTGATAGGTCGGTTGCAGTGAACAAAATCACTGGGATCGACTGCGTGATTGGGTTGGTCTTTAAAGTTTGCAGCAGAGCCAGCCCTTCCCCATCCAGATTGAGATCCAGCAAAATCACGTCAGGATGCTGCCCTTTTGCTTGCTCTAGTCCCGCTTGTACAGACTCAGATGTTAGAACCGTCCAACCCTTTAGTCGTTCTAGCGTAACTTTAACAATGCGGCTTAGTTCAGGTTGATTGGTTTCCTAGCTTACTTACTTTGGGACTTAGCTGGTTACAGCGTCCTGCGTGATGTGCTGCATTTCATTGGTTACTAATTACTGGTAAGTGGTTAGGAGTTAGTGGTTAATAGAGTAACCAAACTACCAATTAATAACTACTACCTACTAACTACTAACTACTAACTCCTAACTCCTAAACTTCAACCTTTGGTTTTGGTAAGCGGAACCAAAAGCGAGAACCACCTTTGGGGCGGGGTGAATAACCAATCGATCCTCCCCAGCGTTCAACTGTAATTCGACAAAAATAAAGCCCGAGTCCAATTCTGCCCGCTTTAGTTTTTCCTTGGGAAAATTTCTGAAACAAACTGTCTACATTTTCTGATGGTACACCCAAACCTTCGTCATCAACAGTAAATCGAATAAACTCCCCATCTTGTTGTAAACCAACTGTTACAGTAGAGCCTGGTGGGCTATGTCGAAAAGCATTTTCGATTAAATTGGTTAGCACCCTTTCCAGTCGCGATTTATCACCAATAACTTTCCAGTTTATAGCTGGATCGACACTGACAGCAAGCTGTAGTTGCATTTCATTGAGGGCAAAAGCAGGGCTAAAAAGTGGGATAAGTTCCTGTGCAGTCCGGAGAGCGTCTGGTGCATGGGCAGCATCCGATTTGAAAGATTCCAAAGACTTTATTTCCGCAGAAAATGCATCTAATATTTGTCGGATCAGAATTTCCTGTTTCTCAGATTGTTTTTTACCAATTTGCAAACGCTCTTTTCCTTTTGGTGTTAAGTTTTCAAATTCTAAAAGAGCCAAACAGCAATTTATACCACTTAATTGTCCTGCTATATCATGAATAACACAGTGTATTAAAACTTCTTTCTTTTGAGCTTCTTTTACAAAAGATTGATAGTGTAACTGATTTTCTCTGGCTTTCTGGATAATAGACTGTTTTTCTAAAAAAAAATCTTCTTTTAATTCTATTAAAATTAATTTACGGCTATCTACACACATAGCTGAAGCTTCTAAGTGATATTCTTTACCAAAAGAGTCTGTCTGGTACCATAAACCTGACTTTATGATTTTGTCTTCATTGATTTGCCATAGCTCTTCAGCATCAACTAAAAACGGTTCTAAAAAGGGAAATATTTCTTGAAGTTTTACAATCTCTTTTGTTGATATCAGTTTTTGATGGCAAAATCCCCCAAACCAATCTGGAGAAGATTCAATTATTTGAAAGGAATCGACATCCAAACGCTCTAATATTAAAGTTTTCAATATCGCAAAAATTTTTTCTGTAATAGACTCACTCATTTTAGGTATTTATTATCCGTTTAGTTTTGCTAACTATTCCTGAAATAAAGTAGAATTTAATAATCTGAGAAATCCAGTTTATTTAAGTTGGCTTAACAACACATTAATATCCATAAGTAAATAAACTGGATTTTTTAGTCTGATTTTTGAGTGCTGGATTGACGTTCTAGACTTGAACTATTAGCTTGTTGTTGAATAACAGCTACGTATATTTCATCCCAAGTAGCATCTAACAGTACTACCCAATCTCCTTCTTTAGAAGGAAATAGATGAACATCCGCACACATTCCGGATGCAGTTTTCATAAAGGGAAAAAATAAGGGAGAATCTTCTAGTGGTAAAAGACCTTCTAGAAAGAAAAACTGCTTTCCTACTTTCTCCCCTTTTTGTAAATTGGTAAATCCAAAGGCAGACCATTGACCTCCCCAAGCCGAAATATAGCCATCTTTACTGATTAAAAGATACGCTAAAGAACGTTTTTCTATTAAGAAAGAAATAATGTATTCGCTAATTGGCAAGGGGACATTCAGCATTTATTTCTCCAACATTTTAGAAGCAAGAGTTTGAAAAACTTCTTCTACGTTTGAACCATTTTTAGCACTCGTTTTTCTGACTGTCCATCCTTGTTTGACAAGAGCTTCGATTTCGGAATTCTCTATTTCCCATTCATCTAATAAATCAAATTTATTAATGACAAGAATATAAGGTACTTTTCCAACAGTTTCTTCTACTCTTTGTTTTAAGTTGAAAGCTTTTTCTAAAGTATGATGTCTGGTGCCATCAGCAACTAATAAATAACCAGATGAACCACGCAGATAGGACATCCTTACTTTTTGAAATTCATCTTCTCCATAAAGATCCCAAAGAATAAAATTTAATTCTGTTTCTCCAATCTTAACTGTTTTTTTATCTATTTTTACTCCTACTGTCGTTTGATACTTTTCAGAAAAAATGCTGTAAACAAAGCGAGATACTAAACTGGTTTTTCCCGTGGCAAATGCACCAACCATACAAATTTTTTTCTGGAGCATAGATGGTATTCCTTATTTTGTCATTTCTGATAAGAACACCTTAAATGATACCCTGCGGTTATAGCTTTTATCCTCTTCTACAAAACCTGTTCTTAAAGTTTGTCTATTACCAGCGCCCACGGCACTCAAATGACTGCTGTTGATGCCTTGAGTAGATAGGGAAAATAGAATTTTATCGGCACGGGCTTGACTGAGTATCATGTTTCTATCTTCTGTTCCAGTTCCATCGGTATACCCTATTATTTGAATGCGAATATCTTTTCCAATATGTTTAGCAGTCTTTAACAAATTTTCCATCTCCATGACTAAGTTTTGAAACTTCTTTTCCTCACCGGATAAAAACTCTGTTTTTCCTTGAAAAAATAACAATATTGTTTGCTCAATTTTCTTTTTAGAATCGTTTAATTGGCTAAGTTCAATGTCAACAAGATTTTGATATTGAAATTGAGTGACTCCAGGAATTGAATGCCATTGTTTTCGTGTCTCTAAAATCCACTGGTGGGGTGCAGAACCACTGGCGTGAAGAATACCTTTTTCATCTACTGCTAAGGATACGGTTTTGGGTGGTTTGAGAAATTCCACAGATCTTTTAGCAGTTATTTGAGGTTCAAACGACAAGTACCTTTCCCATCGACTAATAATTATTTTAGGATTGAGATGAGCTTGTTTTATAAGGGTGTTGGGATCTACAGCTAGAGAGTCTCGCATACCGGAAAGAAAATATTTTCCAAAGCGTGTTTCGGCTTTGATGACAACAATACCAGGTTGGGCGTCTAGTTGTTCTATAAAACTATTCCAACGCATATGGTTTCTAATAGCAAAAAAGCCCCAAATTCCAACACCAAAAACCATTGCACCTAAAAGAGTCAATGCATAGGGAGAATTCTTTTTTTCTAGATATTTGTATTGAAATGCCAAACAAGCTTCTAGAAAAGGTTTGCTGTCAGCAAATGGTTCTGTATCCCCTTCAAACGCAATCAGTTCTCTATTCAATTTCTGGTGAATTTTTTCTATTGCATCTTGAAAAACGAGTCTAAGTTCTTGAGGAGCATTTCCACGAATAATACCTGCTAGAACTGCTTGCGGTCCCTCTTCAACCCAAATTGTTAGTTCACCAAAATACAAGCTATGAAGTGCATCTTCTTTTTGTATATTGAAAGAATCTCTCACAAAATCTTGGATAGCGGTCAACATGGCTGACACCAAATCAGGGTCTTGAATAACGACTTGTGGCGCTACAATGTGTTGCAGTAACAGACCATTGTTTTTGTGAATCAGGAAAACCTGTTCCACCTGATACACCAGCGTGCGAAGCAGTACAACTTGGGCAAATGTTTTCCCAGTCATGAGCGCTTCTAATCTCCACTTCAAACTTTGTGGAGAAAAGCTGAATTCCAATGTTCTATCCAAGGATTGGATCATTTCTTGGAGGGCTGCTACTGCAGCTTTGCGGGTGGCTGGTCCTAGGATTGGAAAAATTGCAGTTGCCAGAACATCTTGGTCTTTTTGAATAGAAACTTGAATAGCTTGCTCGACGGTAGGAACGATTGCATCACTTAATTGCGGATCTTCTGCTCGTAAATGTGCTGCTTCTGGAAGCAACCGGCTAATATCTTCTGCTGTTATCTTTGGGTTGTCTAATCGCTCGTATATTTTCTCTAGTTTAGTTGGTTCCAAACCCAAAAGCAAACTACGCAGTTCATGAAGTTCATCACTAGTTGTTGAGCGATCGCTATTTGAAGATTTATTCATCAGTCAATAACACTATTTATAAATGAGTTATTAGGTACTTAAAATAACAGCTAACTACTAAAATTTTTCAATACTGGGAATTCAAACGGATAGCTAATTCGGATAAAAGAGTTGCAAGGGTACTACGGTCAGTTTTCTCAATGCGGATTTCTTGTGTTTCCCGCTGCAATAAAGCTATAATTTCTTCGTATTTTTGTCTAATATCATCTTGTAAACTTTTGGATTGATTAAGAATTTGCTCGCGGGTCTCACGTTGGTTACTATTAGTTTGTTCTTCAAACTGAAGCAATCTTTTTTCTAAAGATGTTGTTATTTTTCTATTGTCTTCAGCTAGTGCTTTCAACACCTCGCCACGTTCTCCTTGCTCGCTTTTTATTCTTTCTGTTAAAGATTCAACCTCATTTTTGACATATGTCTCTAGAGAGTCTAAACGTTTTCGAGTCTCTTCCCTAAGTTCGCCGCATTCTCTTGCCAAACGTTCTTCCAAGCGGATAAACCTTTTTTCTAGTTCCCGCATCTGATTGCCGAAAAGAATCTCTCTAACCTTAGCTAAACTGCTACCTTCTCCAATATCTACACCACCAGATAAAGCCTTGTTTAAATTTTGGTTTGACCCTGCTTGAGATGACTCCGCCCTAAGGCTGTGATTTTGTTCTGCGTCCGAGGGGTTCATTGTTTAAATCCTTTTTGCAACAACTAGGTTTGTGGTTTGCTGTTTTAGCATGGTCAGGGTAGGTGTTCCTGTTTACCTTACACTTACTCCCTTCCCACCAACCAGAAGATTACCGAAAGAGTTAAGTGGGGCTATGGCGCACCGCAAACCTGTAGCATACCCCACCCTACAAAATAGGTAATTTTAGAGCGGAAAAGAAGTAGTTCTATTGTCTACTGTAAAGTAACACTTTTAAATCAGCAGTGCTCTTTGTTCAATAAAAAATGCCAATCACCTACAATTTTACCCTTGGTTGTACCCACACCTAATGAGCCTGACCCCTTGGATAAAATATTTTAAGAAATGTTATATTTTATTATTTTTAATAAATAAAGCATATTAGCAAAAAAAGAGCATACGTATGCTCTTTTATATGCCATAAGAATAATTTCTACAGAAGAAAGCGAATTAACACATACACTGCAGAAACGATAAGTTGCAGTAACGTGACTGGCAAACCATACTTTAAAAAAGTGTTGAACGAGATGCGGCGTCCATGCTGTTCGGAAATCCCTGCTGCAACGATATTGGAAGATGCTCCTACTAAAGTCCCGTTTCCTCCTAAAGTTGCTCCAAACATCATGGCGTAAAAAAGTGGCAGTACCTCTGGGGGAAATTGTCCTTGAAAATCTGGTGCTAAAACTTCTGCTGGTGCCAAGCCGACATTAACGACATACTGTTTGAGTAATGGTACCATCGCTACAACCAGCGGAATATTGGGAACAACGCTAGACAATAGGCCAATAAAAAATATGAGAGATAAAGAACCAATGATAATATTTTTGCCTAAAATAGCCGCTAAAACTCCAGATAAACTTTTGATAACACCAGTTTTTTCTAGCCCACCAATTAGAACAAAAATACTCATAAAAAATATAAGTGTACTCCAATCTACATCCCGCAGTATATTATTGACTGTCTCAATTTTGCTTTTATGAGACAAAAGCATTGCTAACGCTGCTCCTAGCAAAGCAACAGCAGCAGGTGAAACCGGAATAGGTAGATATTCTCCTACAACGAAAAAAACTAACACAAAAGCAACTATGAAACCACCTATTATTAAAACTCCTGGATGATTTATTTGAGGGTGTGGTAATTGATCGAGATTTTCTAGCCTTGTGTTCCAAATCCTCCGAAATAAAAATGGTAATGTAACTATAACAGCAGCAACTGCGATCGCTCCCCCCATACTCAAGCGCCACAGATAATCTGTAAAGCTGATATTAATTGCGTCACCTACGATAAATGTAGCCGGATCTCCAACAATTGTTAGCAACCCTGCACTATTTGCGACAAACACCATAAGAATAAGCAAAGGTACAAAATTTACCCCTACTTCTTCTGCAATCGGTGGAATTAAAGGTGCTAGTAGCATAACTGTCGTCGCATTTGGCAAAAAAGCACAAATAGGGGTGGTAATCCCTACAATTCCTAACAGCAGACGATTCCCTCTTCCCTTTGCAAGGATAACCATTTGAGTAGCTAAGTATTCAAAAATCTTTGTTGGTTCAAATGCTCTTACCAGCACCATGACTCCAAAAAATAAACCCAGCGTTCCATGACTGTTGCCAATATAACCAACAGCATCTTCTAAAGTCATGACATTAGTGAAAACCAGTAACAATGCTCCTAATAACGCAGCAACTGTCAGGTTAACCCACTCTGTCATTATGAGTATAATAACGCTTATAAATGTGATAATACTAATAAGTGCTTGCCAGTTTTCCACAGGTACCTTCTCTATTTATTTTTGCTTGATTACACAAGAGTATACTAACTAAGTCGGGATAAATAAAGTTACAAGCGTGAGGGTTGTCATTTGTCATTTGTCTTGAGGACATAACTTGTGGCTAACAACTCTCAACACAGGGATATTTCATTTTGACCGCCTACCTAGATATATTCCCTACATTCCTTTTAAATTAAAAAAAACCCGACTTCTATAAAAATCCGGGTTTCTTTTATAATTACGCTAAATTATTGCCTCTAAGTGGATTTATCATTAATTAGACTCGGAATACCCAATACTGGACAAGGGAATTGAGAACCTAACCTTTGAATAATAGGATGATGCATTGAGTTACAGCCAAGAAAAAGTATATCGGCTGATTCTGAAACAACAACTCTCTTAAGTTCTGTAGCGACGCAACCAAACCGAAGATGTGCTTTAAACGAACTTTTCCATTCTGCAGCCAGAGAACTTGCTTGTCTTAAAATACGTTCTGCTTGTGCAAATCTATCTACGGATTTTTCTTCCTTTGGTAGGTAGAGTGTGTTGTCTTGAGATTTTGTTTGAGTTATAACACCCGCATCAAATTCTACAAGTGGAGCATTTTCTAAAAAGTGATATGGCACTTGTTCGTTTGCTCGGCTGTTTTCCACATCTTCTGTTGGCAAAACTTCTGCACCACCACTTATTGACCTATCTTCCATCACATAAACCACTTGAACTGTCACTGGCGATTTGGTAACCAAACAAGTTTGATGGGCAGTTAATAAAGCAATGTCTAGGGCAGTGTGACTATTAGGAGAACTGTTATAGCCGACGATTAAATTTACTGATTTTGCTGGGTGTGTTTCTTCAGAAACAGATATTTTTGATGTTGGAAGCAACACCATTTGCTCAATTAAATCATCTCTTCCAATTGCGTTCTGCAGGCGCACTAACAATGGCTTGATATTCACAGTTTTCTTCTCTCAGTACGAAACTACTTAATATAAGGAGAAGCGGGCCATTCAAAGGATAAAGTGTGAAGTATAAAGTCTAAAAATATTAGGTAATATCAGTATTTTCATCTTTCATACTTTATCCTTCATCCTTTCCAAGGAATCCCCAATCATAACTGTTATTACAGCCAAAGCTTTGGGGGTTCCTTCCATTGCCGACGGAGTTAGCTGACGGGCTAAGACTGGAAGGTGTCTCTCTTAAAGGATGAAGTATAAAGTGTGAAGGATGAAGTGAGAAAGAGCAGTTTCTCATTTATCCTTTATACTTTATCCTTTTATAAGATAAGCCCCAAAAATTGGTTCCTCCGCTCCAAATTTTAGAAATTTGAATTAGGCTACCCACTTAAAAAATCACTGCTTTGCGGGAAGCAAAGTTTTTTGTCAGCAGTCAACAATCAACTGTTAAGAAGTATTTACTCATCTTGAGTAAAGTATTTATCTAGGAAACTCAGGGCGTGGTTGCGAAGTTCATAGTACTCTTGCGAGTTTCGCATAGCGGTGCGATCGCGTGGATGAGGAAAAGGAACTTCTAAGATTTCCCCAATCCTAGCTGCAGGTCCATTGGTCATTAAAACGATACGGTCTGACATATAAATTGCCTCATCCACATCGTGGGTTACCATCATCACTGCTTGACGGTGGTTTTCCCAAATATCCAACACTTGCCGCTGCAACTTACCCCGAGTTAAGGCGTCTAGTGCCCCGAAAGGCTCGTCCATCAACAGCATTTTTGGACGAATTGCCAAAGCTCTCGCAATTCCAACACGCTGCTTCATTCCACCAGAAATTTCATCAGGGTATTTGTCAGCTGCCGCAGTTAAGTTTACCATTGCCAGGTGTTCATTAACAATGCTGATTTTTTCTGCTCTGGAGGAATCTTTCAGCACTTCATCCACCGCTAGCCGAATATTCTCCCGCACTGTTAACCAAGGTAACAGGGAATAGTGTTGAAACACCATCATGCGTTCTGCACCGGGTTTGCGAATTTCTTTACCATCCAATCTGACGGAACCAGAAGTCGCTTTTTCTAAACCGGCGACAATCTTTAAAAGCGTGGATTTCCCACAACCGGAGTGACCGATGACCGAAATATACTCATCTTCACCTATGGTGAGATTGACATCATCCAAAACGACAAATTGCCCTCCATCTGGTTTTGAATAGGACTTAAATAGATTTTCAATTTCCAGAAATGGAGTACTGCTAATGATTCGCGAATCGCTATTAGTTGAGAAGGAGGTTGATTTAGTCATGGTAGCTTGCAGGAGAGTTTGCAGTTGTAGAGCATTTGTAGAAACTTTGAGCGCAGTGTCTCTACAGAAGTTAAGACATATAAAAACGGGTGGGGGCGTTTGCTCTCATCTCAAAACTATTGAGATAGCCCACTGGATCGCTGGGATCGAATCCTTTATTGTCTATGAAAACTTCTGGGGCTTCCACTTTGAAATCTTCTTTGGGAGACTCAATACCCATCTCAGCAGCAATTTCACGATATAAATCTGCTCGCCAACCTTGTGCGGCAAGCTTTTCTGCATCTTTGGGAAATTCCTTAATTTGCCCCCAACGAGCCGCCTGAGTCATCAACCAAATACTTCTAGATCTCCACAAGAATGTGGAATGCTCTGCTGGCGCTTTGGGGATGTTATCGGGAATATCGAAGAAAATTGTCGTGTCGGCTGCTTTCATAGTGCGATCCTTACCATCAAAGCCGCCATAGTTGTAGTTGCCCAAAATCGCCGGACCTGTAAATTTTGTTGCTGGAGCACCCTGCTTTCTGGGTTTTGCCCCAGTGAAGGAACGATCCGTTATTAGTTCAGCAACTTCTTGACGGTTTTCTGGTTTGCTGCAGTATTGGCAATATATAGAAGATTTAGTTCACGGGTTTGATTTTGGTAGTGTCATTGTTGCATACTGGCGGGGCTATCGTTCGGATGAAGATAATTTGAAAAACGCTGCACTGAAATGGTTGCGGGGAGAATTTACAACAAAGATTGAGGCAAAAGCAGCCTTAGGAGTTCGTGTCATTATTGATGATGAAACATGGTATGACTACATTAAGTTATTAGCCAAGTTTGTGGCAGAGATTGGCTACAAGGGGCTGCTTGTACTGTTGGATGAAGCTGTGTACTTGTACAAGATATCCACAACAGTCACTCGCGAAAAAAATTACAATAGATTACTGGCAATGTTTAACGATACCATGCAATGCAAAGCAGAACATCTTGGCATTGTCATTGGTGGAACGACAAGATTTTTAGAAGATCAAAATCGGGGGCTGTTTTCAGATTCAGCTTGGCGAAGACGTACAAAAGAAAGCCGCTTTGTGTCCCAAGCAGGAGTTCAAGAGTTTTTGGGCCCAGTGCTGCGGCTTAATCCGCTAACAGAAGAAGAAATTTTCATGCTTTTGCAAAGATTAGCTGAGGTTCATGCTTTGAATTATAATTATGACAAATCTCTGACAAATAGACATTTAAAGGAGTTTGTCCGAGAAATTGTCACTCGCTTGGGTGCGGAAGCATTGCTGACTCCTGGCGAAATCGTGCGAGATTTTATTAGCATATTGAATATTCTCTACCAAAATTCAAGTTTGACTTTTAACGAAATCATTCACGATAGCAATTTTAAACCTACTGCTGTGGGTCAAGATAGAGATATAAATGTGGACGAGGATGATGATGTCGCAGAAATCACCTTGTAATATTTTTTCCAAACTTGCACCCTTTATTCAAGAATATATTTACGATCGCAACTGGAGTGAATTACGACCAGTTCAAATTGAAGCGTTGAAAGTTATCTTTAACACCGATGCTCACTTGCTAGTTGCTGCTGGTACTGCTTCGGGAAAGACAGAAGCAGCATTTCTGCCAGTTCTGACTCGGTTATATGAAAAGCCTAGTACTACAATTGGTGCATTATACATTAGTCCTATTAAAGCTTTAATTAACGACCAATTTGAACGCCTGAATCACTTGTTAAAAGAAGCAGAGATACCAGTTTGGCATTGGCATGGTGATGTTTCTCAAAGCCATAAAAGTAAGCTGCTTAAAAATCCAAAAGGTATTCTACAGATTACGCCAGAATCCCTAGAAAGCTTGTTATTGAACAAAAATAATGACCTTTTGCATTTATTTGGTGGTTTGCAATTTGTCATTATTGATGAAATTCACGTTTTTATGGGTTCAGAAAGAGGTTGTCAAATTCTTTGTCAGTTGGCGCGGTTGGGAAAGTTTATAAAAACAGAACCTCGAAGAATTGGCTTATCAGCAACTCTGGGTGATTATTCAATGGCCGAACAATGGTTGAGTTCTGGTAGTGACAAGGCGGTCATAACTCCAAAAATTGAAGGAGGAAAGCGTCAAATTAAGCTGGCTGTTGAGCATTTTTATGTTAACCGCCAAAATGCAGAGGTCGCGGAGACAAGAGACGGGAAAAGAGAGGGAAATATAGGTGTTTATGAAAGGTATATTTTTAACTTAACTAAATCTCGCAAATGCCTTATTTTTGCCAACAATAAATCTCAAACCGAATCTGTCATTGCATCATTACGTCAAATTGCTGCAGAAGAAGGAGAACCAGATATCTATCACGTACATCATGGTAGTATATCTGCTAGTTTACGTCAATCTGCTGAAACTGCCATGCGCGAACCTAATACTCCATCTGTGACTGCTGCGACGTTAACTTTAGAATTAGGTATAGATATAGGTTATTTAGAGCGAGTGATTCAGTTGGACTCTCCTCTTTCTGTCGCCAGTTTTTTACAAAGGTTAGGACGCACTGGGAGAAGAGGGAAACCAGCTGATATGCGCGTTGTGTGTGGTGAAGAGAAACTAGCATCAGAAACCTCTTTACCAGAACAAATTCCTTGGCAGCTTTTGCAGTGTATTGCTATTATTCAGCTTTATCTAGAAGAGCGTTGGATTGAACCAATTAAACCCCCTAAATATCCATTGAATTTGTTGTATCAACAGACTATGAGTATTTTAGCAGCAGCAGGAGAAATGTTACCTGCAAGTCTTGCAAAGCAGGTCTTAGGTCTACCAACTTTTGCTGCTATTTCTAGAGAAGATTTTAAACTCTTGTTAAATCACTTGATTGATATCAACCACATTCAATTAACTGAACAAGGAAAACTGATAATTGGTTTAGCAGGAGAAAAAGTTGTCAACAGGTTCCAATTTTATGCTGTTTTTTCTGAAAATAAAGAATATTTTGTGAAGCAGGGCAATACAGAAATCGGTACTATAGTGGCACCTCCTCTTGTGGGCAATTTCTTTGCCTTAGCTGGTAGAACTTGGGAAGTTTTGGAAGTTGATTTCAAAAAAAGGATTGTTTTAGTTAAGCCAGGAAAAGGTCAGGCTAGTAGTTACTGGCGTGGTGGAAGCGGCACTATACATACAAAGATTTTACAACGAATGCGGCAAGTTATGTTTGAAAATACAGAATATAGCTATTTACAAACTACCGCATTGAACAGGTTGCAAGCGATGCGCTTTTTGGCAAAAAAATTTGAATTAGATAAAAAACAATTTGTTCAATTAGAAAAGGATAAATGCTGCATCTTTCCTTGGTTGGGTACAGTTGCCTATCGTACCTTAGAAAGATTGCTCAACTGTTTTTGTCGTGAATCTTTAGAAATTCATGGCATAACTGGTAATAATCCTTATTTTTTAATAATTAAATTGGCACCAGAAAAAATTAAGACCTTACCATCAGAAATTATTTCTTTATGCGAGCAAAGAATTCTTAATGAAGCTTTAGTCAGCACTTCTGAAGCACCGGAAATACAAAAATATGATGAGTTTATTCCTTACCCTCTTTTACGTAAAGCATTTGTAAACGATTATTTAGATATGATGGAGCTTAGACAGCAAGTGGCTCTTTGGCAGACTTAATCTGCTAACCCATTTATGATTCTCCATCGCTAGGGCGATTATTCTTGAGTTCAAGAAAGTTTAAATTTTTTTACAAAAGTAAAATGCAATCTGAATTCAACTTTTTCCAAAACTGGTATCCCCTCTCCCCATTAGAAGACCTCGATCCACAACGACCAACACCAGTGACTATCTTGGGGCTGTGTTTGGTTATCTGGAAGCCGAAGTCGTCGGAGACTTTTCGGGTGTTTCTAGATCAATGCCCTCACCGTCTCGCACCTCTAAGTGAAGGGCGCATTGATGAGACAACTGGGAATTTAATGTGTAGCTATCACGGTTGGCAATTTGATTCTCAAGGAATTTGCACCCAGATTCCCCAAGCAGAAAACCCAGAACTTGTTACAAAAAATCAACAACTGTGTGCTGTTGCATTGCCTTGTCGTCAGGAAAATGATTTACTTTGGGTTTGGCCCGATGTTAAATCCGCCCAACAAGCTGCTACGACACCATTGCCTTTATCGCCTCAAGTGGATGAAAGCAAAGGTTTTGTTTGGTCTTCTTTTGTACGCGATTTGGAATATGACTGGCAAACTTTAGTTGAAAATTTGGCAGACCCCAGTCACGTTCCTTTTGCCCATCATGGAGTACAGGGCGATCGCAAACACGGAAGACCCATGCCCTTAGAGGTTGTGGAGTCTACACCAAATCTTATTCAACTCAAGATGGCAAGAAGCTTCAACACAACGATTACTTTCCAGCCACCCTGTCATTTAGAATACGCAATTAGTTTTGGAAATGAGGGAAAACAGATGGGGCTGGTAACTTATTGCATTCCAGTCTCTCCTGGCAAATCCAGGATTATCGCTCAATTTCCCCGTAACTTTGCCAAAACACTTCATCATCTCACACCCCGTTGGTGGAGCCATATCAAAACCCGAAATCAGGTGCTTGATGGAGATATGATTCTTTTGCATCAGCAAGAGTATTTTCTCCAACAGAGAAAATCACATGACAGCTGGAAAACTGCTTACAAATTAGCCACAAGCGCAGATCTTATGGTTATTGAGTTTCGGAAGTGGTTTGATAAATACTGTGACGGACAGTTACCTTGGAGCGAAGTTGGTATCAGTGTTCCAGAAAGTTTGAAAATTAACGATAATCGTCAGGAATTACTGGATCGCTACAGACAACACACCCAACATTGCAGTAGCTGTCGGGGTGCGCTTAAAAACATACAGCGCCTACAATGGGTACTTTTGGTATCCTCTGTCATTATTGTTTCAGTAGTAGCAACCCTTCCCGATATCCTTCGGGTGAGACTCGGTGTACCCTTGATTGTTTTGGCACTTGCCAGCCTATCAGCTTACGCTTGGCTCAAATTCTGGTTGAGCCCTAAATTTTACTTTGTAGATTATGTCCATGCTGAGAAATAAATGACCCAAACACGCTCAATTAACAATAACGGACGATTACAACTCGCTCCTCTTGCAGTGCCATCTCGACTTTTGTTGGGACCCGGACCATCCAATGCCCATCCTGCAGTTCTTGAAGCGATGAACACCCCTCCCGTTGGGCATCTTGACCCAGCTTTTTTAGGGCTCATGGATGAGATTCAGTCCCTCCTGCGCTACGTATGGCAGACAGAAAACCCTTTGACAATTGCAGTTTCTGGTACGGGAACTGCTGCAATGGAAGCAACGATCGCCAATACTGTAGAACCTGGTGATGTTGTCTTGGTTGGTGTTATGGGTTACTTTGGCAATCGTCTTGTTGATATGGCTGGGCGATACGGGGCAGATGTCAGAACCATAACAAAACCTTGGGGACAAGTGTTTGCTCTGGATGAACTGCGAAGTGCGTTGGCAACTCATCATCCGGCTATTTTAGCTTTAGTTCATGCTGAAACTTCTACGGGAGCACGTCAACCACTAGAAGGTGTTGGCGATCTATGTCGTGAATTTGGCTGTTTGCTACTGGTAGATACAGTGACGAGCTTGGGCGGTGTCCCGATATTTTTGGATGAGTGGGGAGTTGATTTGGCTTACAGTTGCAGTCAGAAAGGGTTGGGTTGTCCACCCGGCGCTTCACCCTTTACAATGAGTCCCCGTGCAGCTGAAAAATTGCAGAAACGTCCAAATAAGGTACCTAACTGGTATTTGGATATGACTTTGCTGAACAAGTACTGGGGTCAAGAACGCACCTATCATCATACTGCTCCTATTAATTTGTATTACGCACTGCGAGAGGCATTACGTTTGATTGCAGAAGAGGGGCTGGAAAACTGCTGGCAGCGCCATCAAAAGAATGCAGAATATCTTTGGAATAGTTTAGAGGGCTTGGGGCTGACTTTGCACGTTCAGCGAGAGTTTCGGCTACCCACCCTCACAACTGTTCGCATTCCAGAAGGGGTCGATGGTAAGGCGATCGCACGACAGTTGTTGAACGAATATAATATTGAAATTGGGGGAGGTTTAGGTGAACTTGCCGGTCAAGTTTGGCGCGTTGGACTTATGGGCTTTAATAGCCGTACAGAACGTGTTGATAAGCTGGTTGACGCATTGCGGCAGGTTTTGCCTAAATAAAAAAACTTCAATTTTTACATCATGAATTTATGAGTGGGATGGGCGTTTCGCCCGTCCCAAAGGACAATCTACCCACAGTACAAACATTCCTCGAGCTCGGTCATAAGGTAGAAGTTTTATTTTCTGCTACCTGAACAAACGTCTCAAACTGACCATTGGGAGTCCACTGAACAGCGCCATCTCTTCCTGTAAAGAACAGTTTTGTTTGACTTTGCTGCAGTTCCGATAGGGTTTTGGGATCGAGGTTCCCAGTAGGTGCGATCGCAATCTGTGGCTGTAGTGCGGGAATGAGTTCTTTAAGTAAGCGATCTGCACACCACAGCACTTGCGGACGAGGAAGCCCCCCCGCAGTTGTCAACTGGCGCAGTTGAGTTGGTTCAATGTCACCCACAAACAACCAGTTTTGATTGAAAACCTGCAATTGTAGTATAGGTAACTCATTATTAAGTAATTGTACTAAAGCTGAATCTGTATTTACCGTTTGACCCATTGACAAAGGTTGATACACTCCTTTGTTTTTTTGTAATTCCTTTTGAATAGCCAAACTCGTCATGCTATTCTCTGCCTGAGGAGAATATTCATAGAAAGTAGCGATCGGTAAATCTTGTAGTATTTCTAACCAACTATTGCTACTATTTCGTTGCAGGTCGGAAGCAATCGCCCAATCTATTTTATTGGCTCCTTGCTGTTGTAAAAATGGCACTATTGTGAAACGTCCAGCGTCTTCATCACCACTATTAATTAGTGTTATTTTTCCTTGATTTTGAATAACCACAATTGGGTCTTGACCGGATGCTAGCAAGGTTACCCGAGATAAAGTGTTTGCGGAATGCCAAACAGGGATGAATACTAAACCAAGGGCGATTGTCGTAGCAAACCACCACCGCTTTTGCCACCAACGTACCAACCAAACCAAACTTATCAATAGATAAATTGCTAACATTTGACCAGTGGAGATGCTGCCCACAGCTAAGGATTTTCCTGGTAAACTAGCGAAAAATTCTACCATTTGAATAAGCAAATGTGTTGGATGATACAATACACCGGACGCCGTACTGCCTAGATCGGTTGAGATTAGGCTTGCTAAGGCACCAATCATTCCACCAAGACTAATGATGGAAATGAGAGGAGTAGCTAGAACATTGACTATTAGACCGTAACTTGGTACTACACTAAAAAGATATAGCTGTAAGGGCAATGTCCAAATCGTGGCGGCAAGGGGAACTGAAATTAAGGAAGCTATGGTGGGTGGCAACCATTGCAACCTTTGATTTATTGGACTGGCTGAAACGATTAATCCAAGTGTTGCTAAAAAGCTAAGTTGAAATCCCAAATCCCAAATCCACTGTGGATTAAAGAGTAACATGAGTACTGCGCCAACCAGTAGCGACCCTAACTGGTTGACTTGGCGTTTCAATCCCATGCCAATTAATGCCGCGAATCCCATGATGACAGCTCTCACAACTGGTGCGAGAAAACCTGCTAAACTTAAAAAAATTAAAAGAGCAGCAGTTCCAAGTAAAACTTGGGTTACTCTTTTTGTTTTGGATGTTAACGCCAATACTACACCTAAAATTAAAGCAGTTTGATACCCTGAAGCTGCTAATGCGTGAGCTAAGCCAACTTTGATAAAGTTATCGCGAATGTCGTAGGGTAAATCAACAGGTTTGCTACCCAAAACCATCGCACTGACAAAGGGACCTTCTGGAACACCCAACCACCGAACTTGCGATCGCACAATGCGTTCCCGAATTTTCCACCATCCCCATCGATCTCCCTCATCCAGTATACTCAGTTGTCTTCCACTCAAGCCAGAAAAAGCCCCCTCTTGCTTGAGAAATTTTTGAAAATCATATCCACCGGGATTGAGTAATGGTTTTGGCTTGTATAAAATGCCAGTCACAGCAACTTGTTGACTGGGATGCAATCCGGTTGCTTGAAGTATGGGTACAGTTACATACAACTTTCCTCCTACTGCTTTACTTGTACCAGATGGGCTGCTTTCACTCTTGACTTCGTCTAACTGAGTTGCTTGCAGCCAAAACTGACCGCGTTGACTGCGGGTTAGACGGGGTGTGCTAAGTATTTCACCGCGAATAATAAAAAGTTGTTCTTGATTATTGCTATTTTCAGGTGGGACAAACTGACTGATGTCGTTTTTTACGGGTTGAGGAACTCGTGTTTGAAAATATACGCTCGCCAACAATCCCACAACTCCAGCAACTAACCATATTTTAGAAGGGAGGAAAGCTTCTGGCGCTCCTGATGCTGTCTGAGCCAATGCTTGAGAATTGTTCTTTTTTCTAAGGGATTGTCTAATACTCACTTGTTGTCTTTTAGACAAAACAGCGCCTGCTATGCCAGAAACTAATAACCAAAGACCACCCCCAGGAACTGCTGTTAATAGTAGTCCTAGAATGTAGAAAAGACAGATAATGACACCACTTACCTGAATCATTAAACAAATAACCTGGAAAATAGAATTCAGGGCTATACAGGCAAAGTCCGCCTAGGCGGACTTTATCTACAGATTTATTCAGCCTGGGTAGGCAAGCTTTTTTTGTATAGCCTTAGACTTCCAGTCTGAAGGTGTAACAAGATTTTTGCAAGAGTTTTTTAAAAACTTGTGCCCAATCTTATACCTAGCACAGTATGTACAACCATGAGACAAAGAGCTGTAGTGCCTAAATAAGCGTGGAGCATACGTAACGAAGCTTTATTTCCTGCAAAACCACTTAGGGAAATTGCACCATTAACCAATAACAGTAACAACACAGCTGAACCTGTCCAAAAGTGTGAGCTTTCCAGAATTGGCTGACGCTGCATCACTAGAGACAATACTCCACCTGTGTAACCAAGCGCCATGAACAGAAACATCCAAGGTGCTATCTTACGATGATCGCTCCGGCTTTTCATTGCAGCGTCTTTGTCTTCTACGAGTCGTCCCCTCCAGCCTGTAAATCCAACAAAACTACCCATGACAAAAATCACAATTCCCATCATAACGGGATGCCCCCAATGCACTATGGGGTAAGGGATTCCCAAAGACCGAAACCAAGCTGCAATAGGTTCTAGAATTTCACTGAGATTGCCCATAGGTCACAAACCTTGATTTTTAGCAAAATAACACCTACTAAAAATATCTAGCAATTTTGTGCGCTTATCATAGCGAAAGCCAATTTATGCTAATTTTAAATTTTTTTTACATCAAGGACACAAAGGTTTATAATACCCCTTTGCGCCTTATTGTCTAGTTTTTCTTCGTCTTTAGTTACAAGGTAAGTCAGTCGGTACAAATAAAGTTAAAAGCGTGAGAACCGTCCTAGTTTACTTACTCATTAACTGTCCTGTTTGTTTAAAAGCGGAAAACCTAACTTCTCCCGTTGCTCTACGTAAAGTTGCGCTACTTTACGTGCCAAATGGCGGATTCTTCCGATATATCGAGTTCTTTCTGTAACAGAAATGACTCCTCTAGCGTCTAACAAGTTGAAGGTGTGCGAACACTTTAATACGTAATCTAAGCTGGGTAGCACTAGTCCTCTTTCTGTTAGTTGCTGCGCTTCTTGCTCGTACATATTAAATAGTGTGAGCAGCATTTCTGGATTGGAGGCTTCAAAGTTGTAAACGCACTGTTCAATCTCTCCTTGAAGATGAACATCTCCATAAGTAATATTATCTGTCCAGCGAATTTTAACCATTGCTTCTACTCCTTGGAGATACATTGCCAATCTCTCCAAACCATAGGTAATCTCAATCGACACGGGACGGCAGTCAAGCCCTCCACATTGCTGGAAGTAGGTAAATTGAGTCATTTCCATCCCGTGCTGTGGTAATTGATAATTCCAGTGCATTTCGCATGAATCCGGAAGTTCCCTTGGTTGTTCCAGAGGTGAACCCAGAAGCCGCAGCAAATCACCAAGGCATTATTGCTAACCCCAATTGCACCACCATCTTGATGGCAGTAGTGGTTTGGCCGTTGCATAAAGTTATACCTGTACGGCGAATTGTAGCTGCAACCTACCAATCCGCAAGTGGTGCTGGTGCTAGGGCAATGGAAGAAGTCAAAACCCAAGCAAGCGCTATTCTAGCTGGCAAGGAACCTGTTACTGAAGTCTTTCCCTATCCGTTGGCGTTTAATTTATTTCCCCACAACACCCCATTGAACGATATGGGGTACTGTGAGGAAGAAATGAAAATGGTTAACGACACCCGTAAAATCTTTGGCAACCAAAGGATAAAAATCACTGCTACCTGTGTACGGGTGCCCGTACTCCGCGCCCACTCAGAAGCGATTAACCTGGAATTTGAGAAGCCATTCAACCCAGATAAAGCGCGAGAAATCTTGTGTCAGGCTCCTGGTGTCAAATTGGTGGAAAATTGGAAGGCAAATTATTTTCCAATGCCAATCGAAGCTACGGGTCAGGATGATGTTTTAGTTGGCAGAATTCGTCAAGATATTTCCCATACCTATGGCTTAGATTTGTGGCTTTGTGGTGACCAAATCCGTAAGGGTGCAGCTTTGAACGCCGTACAAATTGCTGAGTTATTGGTTGAAAAAAATTGGCTGAAATCGCAACAGTTAGTAGTTAGTGGTTAGTAGTGAGTAGTGAGTAGTGAGTAGTGAGTAGTGAGTAGTGAGTGGGGGTGAATGATTATGTACCTCCATTGGCATACTATAAGAACCCAAGTACTAGTTATGCTGCTACTAACCACTAACCATTAACAAATGCGTACATTACGGTTGCAAGTTAGGATCGAATAGGTTATCACAATATAAAACCACCAAGGCGCAAAGAAAACACTGAGAAAAATTAGGAGTGAACAGAGGGTGGTAGATTTTGGTAGAGTTCTAACCGCTATGATCGCACCGTTTCGTGAAGACGGTAGTGTCAATTATGATGTAGCAGCAGAACTAGCGTTGCACTTGGCTAACAATGGTACAGATACACTCGTGGTGTGTGGTACAACTGGGGAATCTCCTACCTTGACCTGGGATGAGGAATACCGGTTATTTTCTGTAGTGCTAAAAGCTGTAGAAGGAAAAGCTTTTGTGATGGCAGGCTGTGGTTCAAATTCCACCAAAGAAGCCATTGCAGCTACCCAAAAGGCAGCTACAATAGGAGTACATGGCACACTGCAAGTGGTTCCTTACTACAACAAACCGCCCCAAGCGGGACTATATCAGCATTTTCAGGCAATAGCTCAAGCCACGCCCGAATTGCCATTATTGTTGTATAATGTACCTGGGCGCACCGGTCAAAATCTTCAACCGCAGACAGTGGCACGGTTAGCCGAAATTGATAATATTATTGGCATAAAAGAAGCCAGTGGAAATTTAGATCAAGCAAGTGAAATTCGCCGCTTGACACCAAAAGAGTTCCAGATATACTCTGGCGATGATTCGCTGACACTACCCTTGTTAGCAGTGGGGGCAAAGGGCGTAGTCAGTGTGGCATCTCATTTGGTAGGCAACCAACTGCAAGAAATGATTCAAGCCTTTGAATCCGGTCAAAATCACCTCGCCAGGGACATACATCTCCGACTCTTGCCTTTGTTTAAAGCTTTATTTGCAACTACCAATCCCATTCCAGTTAAGCAAGCAATGAACTTAGTAGGTTGGAAAGTTGGTTCAACTCGTCTACCTCTATCAGAAGCAGATTCAGAAATCAGTCAAAAGTTAGAAACAGTTCTCACCGAACTTGGTCTACTTTAGCAGCAACTGATTCAGGGCTTGCAGGCAAGTTATTTGTTGAAAAGATTTATAAGAAGATTGTGCGTGGTTTTACCCTATTTCAGGCGCAAATCCTGTGCTAAGACTGAAATGAATATAATTATGAATCCAAAGCTTTTTAAGCCGATTTAAATCAACAATTAAACATTCGCTTTCCTATTCAATTGCTGTCAGCCTCGTATTGGAGACTGTCGCTCAAGTTTCTATTACACAAGTCATCTAAATTTCAACCTTTAAAGAACAGAGAAAAAAACTCTAAAATCTCACATTTTTAACGATTAAGTAACAATCTAGGGAGAAAATGGTTAAAAACGAATCTTCTGCCGCCCTAAAAATTATTCCTTTGGGTGGTTTGCACGAAATTGGCAAAAATACCTGTGTATTTGAGTATGAGGATGAAATGATCCTCTTAGATGCAGGCTTAGCTTTTCCTACAGAAGCAATGCACGGAGTCAATATTGTCCTTCCAGATATGACCTATGTCCGGGAAAACCGTCACAAAATTCAAGGGATGATTGTGACTCACGGTCATGAAGACCATATCGGTGGCATAGCTTTTCACCTGAAGCAATTTGAGATTCCCGTGATTCACGGTCCTCGGTTGGCAATGGCTATGCTAGAGGGTAAATTGGAAGAAGCAGGTGTGCGCGATCGCACGGAATTAAGAACTGTTTCTCCTCGTGATGTAGTACGCATTGGCAAACATTTCTTTGTTGAGTTCATTCGCAACACCCACTCGATTGCTGATAGCTTTACAGTAGCAATTCATACACCTCTTGGTGTGGTCATTCACACGGGAGATTTTAAATTTGACCACACACCAGTAGATGGTGAACGTTTTGATATACAAAGGTTAGCCGAACACGGTGAAAAAGGCGTTCTCTGCTTGATGAGTGACTCCACTAACTCCGAAGTACCGGGATTCACACCTTCAGAACGTTCGGTCTATCCAAATTTAGACAGAGTCTTCAGTCAAGCTACAGGACGACTCTTCGTGACAACCTTTGCCTCAAGCGTGCATCGCATTAACATGATTTTGCAGCTGGCACAAAAGTATAAACGCACGGTGACTGTAGTTGGGCGTTCCATGCTAAACTTGATTGCCCACGCTCGCAATCTAGGCTACATCAAGTGCGATGATAATCTCCTGCAACCGTTGCACGTTGTCCGCAACCTACCAGACGAAAATGTACTCATCTTGACAACTGGTTCTCAAGGCGAACCAATGTCAGCCATGACCAGAATCGCCAACCAGGAACATCCCCACATCAAAATTCGCCAAGGAGATACAGTTGTCTTCTCAGCCAATCCCATTCCTGGGAATACCATCGCAGTGGTTACCGTCATCGACAAATTGATGATGCAAGGGGCACATGTCGTGTATGGTCGCGATAAAGGAATTCACGTCTCCGGTCATGGATGTCAGGAAGACCAAAAACTGATGATTGCCTTAACCAAACCTAAATTCTTCCTCCCAGTTCACGGGGAACACCGGATGTTGGTGAAGCACAGCGAAACAGCCCAAAGCATGGGTATTCCTGCTGAAAATATGATAATCATCCAGAATGGCAGCGTTGTTGAGTTGACACAAGATTCAATCCGTGCTGCAGGTAAGGTATCTGCAGGTCTGGAACTGGTAGATACTTCCGGTAGCGGTATGGTTAGTGCTAAAGTGTTGCACGAACGGCAACGCATGGCAGAGGAAGGCATTGTCACAATCGCAACAGCAATAGATTGGACTGGTAAGTTGATGGCAAAGCCAGAAATTCATTTGCGAGGAGTTGTGACAACTATCGAGCGATCGCTGCTACAAAAATGGGTACAACAGCGACTTGAGGAAATCCTTACCATTCGTTGGTCAGAATTTAACCAATCTATGAATGGCGAACAACCACAAGTAGACTGGATGGGATTGCAAGAGCATTTAGAAAAGGAACTAGCACGCTCCTTACGACGGGAACTCCATTGTCAACCTACTGTAACATTACTGATGCAAATTCCTGATGAGCCTCCGGTGAAAGTTGCCGATGGTAGAAGAAGGCGCACCCGTACCGCGGCTCAAGTGGCATCATAGTCAGCAAATCCACAAATAGGTTAACACTAGAGTTAGCAAAGTCAGTGGCAACCCAAAACGCAAATGCTGCAAAAAAGTTAGCTTATAGCCCAACTGAGCAGCAGCCTCCACAACAATGAGGTTAGCCACTGAACCAAACAAAGTGAGATTTCCAGCTAACGTCGAACCTGCTGCAAGCAATAGCCAAGATTGGGGATCGTCTTTAGGAATCAAAGGCTGAAGAAGCAACACAGCAGGAACATTAGAAATTAGGTTAGATAGTATAGCCGTCACACTCAAAAGACCTGCAGGAGAACGAGCTGCATCGGTAAACGGCTCAAGCAAATTTAACTTCTGGGTGACTTTAGAGAGGATGAACAGCCCAGAAAACATCACCAGCAGATTCCAATCCACCTGTTTGAGAATGCGCTGTGGTTTAATTCGCCGAGTGAGCAACAACAAACTAGCTGCAACTAAGGCAGATTCGGCAAGAGGTAAACCCACAGCAAAAGCAATCAGCAACCCAGTGGTGATGGCTAAAGTTTTTTGATAAAGGGGTTTGTAAATCCGTTCCCTACCAATAGGCAATTGCTCGCTAGGTTTTGTTGAGCGCACATCTGGATAAAGCAACCACAGCAGCCCGACTTGCAGGACTAAGCCTATCAAAGCAATGGGAGTCAATGCTCGTGAAAAATCGAGATAACTAATTCCTGAGAAAGAGCCAATCAGAATATTTTGAGGATTTCCGCTCAAGGTAGCTACAGAACCAATATTCGTTGCTCCAGCTACTGCAAGCAAATAAGGGATTGGGTTCAAATTCAAGCGTCTTGTCAGGTTTAAAGTCAACGGTGTAAAAACCAGTGCCAAAGTGTCGTTGAGAAAAAAGGCGGAAAGAATACCACTGCCAAAAGTTAAGGCACTTATCAACCCCAATGGACTGCGGGTAAAACTCAGCAACACCGACAGCGATCGCGGAAAGAACCCAGCGAAAGACAAATTAGCATTAACGACCATCATGCTTAGCAAAAACACAATCGTGTTGGCATCAATGGCGTCCCACGCTTCTTGCAACTGCACAACGCCCAAAGCAATGAGAAATGCCGAACCGACCAAGGCGATTGTGGCGCGGTTCATGCGTAAACCGGGAAGATAACCCAATGCCAACCCCAAGTAGGTCAGCCCTAAGACACTGTAAATGGCAAATTGGCGCAGAAGCACAACTTTATCAGGCTATTGACATCATATATACAGACCAATAGCAAAATTACTTATTTTCCATTGTAATAGGATTGATTCAGCACTTAGAGAAAATGCAGGGAAATTACTGATAATTTCTCATATCTAGTGCTGATTGCCTAGTTTAACTAATTTATTTACTTTTTCCTATTTATACTTAACTTTTAGTCTTATTTACACCTGATATTTTATTAACCATAACAATGATAAAACTTTTTGTCTAAAATCAATGTAGAATCTACGTAGCTTGGCTAGATGCTAATAATCAACTTCTCCTAAAATTTACCAGTATTTTTACTTAAGAAAAAGGCTGGTATGGAGTTGTAAAATAAAGTTTTGTAAAAGTTCCTATTAGCTCTACCCAAAGGTAGATGTCTTTATTAAAATTTAATCGTTGTGTCAAGTTATAAAGAAGATATCCTTACCACAGTTCCGATCAAAAGGGAATTTTTGTTAACTTGACGTAATGTAGGATGGGAACAAACCATTAGCTACTCCATCATCAGGATTTACAGATCGTCAGATCGCATCTCAGTCAGAACAAGATTCTTCCGGGACGAGTCGTGACAATGTTGTAGATTTTCATCAAACGGTTGAAGACCCTCAGTCTAATAGAGGAGTGCAAAATGAAGGTATACCATAATACCCCAAAAAGGATTTTTTTTGCAAGCTGGGTATCGTTAAATCAAGCACAAGAGAATGAAGGTAAAGCAGGTGGGTTGCAACGTCCTTCTTTCAAGGCTCGCATTGATATTCTCAAACCATTACGGCAGTGGTTGGACAATTTTCAAGTACGAGAACGCAGTCTAGCTCATCGTTTGTGCAAAATGATTCCGGCTCAGTGCCCCTTTGAACGCGACGTAAAACTATTTGGTAAAACTCTGTTTCATATCCCGCCAATGTGCAAGCTGAACCCCTTATATGAAGAAGTGGTTAGCTTGCGTTTTAGAGCATTGTGCTATTTAGCTGATGAATGCGGCGAGGATATAACACAATACTGTTAAGTCTTAGTCTATAGTCTACAGTCCACAGTTACAGATAACGACTATTGACTCTTGACTATTGACTCTTAACTACTGACTATTTTGTTGCCATTTCTGAATTGCTTCCTGAGCTTCTTTGTAAGCTGCCGTCCCTTCTGGAACTAACCTAGCAGTTTCAATAGCTGGCTTAAGTTGTCCTCGGTTAGCACGCCTTTCAGCAAGATTCAAAATTTGTTCGCTCCACGTGTCAATAGATTTTTTGGCAATCTCATAACCCGGTTGACCTCGTGGTACTCTCTTAGCAACTTCGATGGCGCGATTGTAAGTGGAAGCCTGTCCCGGTCGAACTAAACCACTAGCCGCATCTACGAGAGTTGTGTTACTCACATACTGCTTTGCCTGTAATCGCCATTGTTTAATGGAAACTTGTGCCTTCGGGTAAGCTGATTCGCCTTTTGCAATTAACTGCGCCGCGGCGATCGCATCTGCATAACGTCTTTCCTGAGCGCGACCCTCCGCCAATTCTAAAATCATACTGTTCCAAATTTTGATATTCTCTTGGGCTCTTTGGTAAAGAGGGTCTGGTGGTTTAATTTCACGAGCTTTAATAACAGCCAAGCGTAATTCGCTAGCCTGATTTGGTGTTAGTGACATTTTCTCCAAGTCCATAAGGGCTTGGTTTCGCTTTTCAGACTCATCTGAGTTAGAAGCGGGTTGAGAAGTGGGTTGAGAAGTGGGTTGAGAAGTGGGCTGAGAAGTAGGTTGAGAAGTGGGTTGAGAAGTAGGTTGAGAAGTGGGTTGGGAAGTGGGTTGAGGACTACTTACTTGGGGATCTGGTCGTGTTGGTGCTGCAAGTGGCACAGTTTTAGCTTTTGGTGGAACTCGAATAACACTGGGATCGCTAGTATCCGTAGTCCGAGATGATACGGGTAAAATCCTTCCCAATCTGAATCCCATGCGATCGCGAAGAACAATGACTGCGATGATGCATAAAACCAGCATCGTAGCCACACTCCCCAATAGAAGTTTTGGCACAAATGAGCTTGTTCCTTTTTTAGAGGAAGTGGGGAGTGGGGATGAGGGGACTGAAGAAGATGAGACAGCTGGGGTTGAATTGTCTTCCTTGTTCGCGTCCGTTACCTCAACAGGGAGGGCTTCCTCATGAAGCAGGTTCCCCAGCTCCTGTGCTGCTGAGCTTTCTTGCTCCCCTACTTCCCGACTCGCCGTCTCTTCCCCAATAGAAGGAGCAGCAAATACAATCGGTGTAAATTCTTCTCGAATCACAGCAGAGGCGCTTTTTTTGTCCCTTTTATCATCAAATTGCGGCAAGATAATTTGCCCTTCTAGTGTGAAGACAGTGACAGGATTTTGTGTAGGACGCCAGTGATGTTGGCACAGTTCTGGGGTACGAACGCTTAAGTACTTGTCTAGATGCGCTAAACTGCTCCCATAACCGAAACGCAAAGCTTCCAAAAATGCTGCTGTAAAGAATCCATGACCTAATTCCCTACTTTCATAAGAGAATTGTTCTGGTTGGCAAGAAACAACAGTAGGAATTCGTAATTCTTTTGCAAGTTCCAACGTTTCTTGACCGACAAAAGCATTTGCTTGGGCTCCTAAAGCACGATTGATATCAAGTACCAAGAATGCATTAAGAGCAGCAACTTGCAGAGTTTGCATAATCGATTGCACATCGATCCCCGTTTCCTCAATGCGATTGGGTTGTCCATCCATTGGCATTAAGTAATCCTGTCCTTTAGCGTTTGCGCCATAGCCGCTAAAGAAAAACCACACACGGTCTTGAGGTTTAAAGTAGGATGCGCCCAAGTCTTCAAGCAACAGCAAAATGTTTTCCTTAGTAGGAGTTGTCGATCTATCTCCAAAAGGTGGTGAAGTATCTGTCATTAACAGACACTGTTGTGGTGTAAAACCACCATTCGTAGCTAAAAAATCTTTTACCGCCTCAGCATCAGCTTGAGCGTAACCTAGGGGTTGATAAAACTGATATTGATTGATGCCAATGGCGATCGCCCAATTATTTGCCATCGCGCTCTTTGTTAGTTATTGTTTGTCTTTGTATGGTGGGTTGCTTTGAAAATAAGTAAGTCGGCGGGATTAAACACTACTTTAAATGAGCACTGTTAGTGGTTAGCAGGTAGTGGTTAGTAGGGGCGTAGCGGTATTTTTCGTCCCTAGTACAACAAACAGTAGCTCAACATTTCTTTACATAGTTAGGTTTATCTGCGGCAACCTACTTAACAAAGTTAACCATCACTTTATTTAGTCTAGGTGATTCTTATCTCAAGATAAGAAGCTAACTGCAATCGTTCACCAGCGACCGGGGATCGGTCAACAGTAAGCACCCAAACGCTGGCAAGTGGTAACTGATAGCTGTTGAAGTATGAAGTATGTACTGAAGCCAAAACTCTCAATAGTGAAGTATAAAATTTTCATCCTTGAGCCTTATACTTAATACTTTTTTGTCAATCCCAGTTTCCGGTTATCAGTGAGGAGCCATAAAGTTATGAGGAGGAGCCGTGTTTCCAAGCTATCAAGAATTATTCCCTTTACAATCAGTCCCTTAAAAACACTTATTCAATCTATGCCATTCATCGGCAAGAAAATCCGGATAGGTTCTGCTGTATTTGTGCTGAGTACGGTGGTTCCTGTTTGGTTAGCCAGCGAAGCTATTGTCCCCCAAGTTGTACAAGCTTACACTGCCAGAGTTAACCTTTCAATTGACAGATGGCCTGAAGAAAATTACGAAACCCTATTAAGTAGAGCAGAAGCAGCAGCCAGAGCAGCAGCTCAACGCAGCTTTGACCAAGACATTTTGGTAACAGATGTTTCTATAATCGTTTCCGTACAAAATTATGGAGCGATCGCACCAGTTCTGGAATTGAAAGTGAGCCGTCCTCAATGGCGCAATCGTCCAGATACAAAACTGTGGGCAACTTACTACAAAACAGCGCGATTTCTACTATTTTTTGGAGGCGAATTCTCAAAAGCCCCAACTGATAGCCCAAATAGTACCAATCTACCAGTTCCAGGACCGGGAAGCGCCAATCCAACGGTAAAGACACAACCTGCAAATGTTCCGCCGAACACCGCACCACCTCCACCCCCAAAACAGCCAGCAAAATAGCAATTTCTACTCAAACCCAGGACGGTACCCGGCTTCTTAGCATACAATAGTGAAGTTGTGAAAAATTGCATTATCCGCAAAAATGGCTGTTCCAAAGACGAAAACATCC